>NZ_RAWT01000109.1:0-636 GCF_003612005.1 Pyramidobacter sp. CG50-2 | reverse complement strand
ATTGATTCTTTTTTCTCTCCTCTCATCAAACAGGGGCAGTCTCTCTATCATATTATCCGTAATAATCGAGATACTGTTCCCTGTTCTGAAAGTACCGCCAGACGGCTCCTGCTTTCGGGTATTTTAGAGGCACGGAAAATAGACTTGCCCCGAGCTGTCCGTTTTAAGAAGAGAAAGGGAAAAAGAAATAACATGAAGGTGGATAAAAAATGTCGTGAAGGCCGTACCTACAATGATTTTCTCTCTTTTTCGAAGAAACATCCGGACATGCTTATTACCGAAATCGACAGTGTCGTTGGCACCGCAGGAGGAAAAGTTCTTCTGACTGTCATCTTAAGAAACTGCAACTTTATGCTGGCTTTTTTGAGAGATAAAAATACTGCTCAATCTGTTGAGCAGATTTTTACAATGCTCTTCACTCTTCTGGGCAGGAAACGCTATAAGTCCATGTTTCAGGTCCTTCTTGCTGACAACGGTACAGAGTTTTCCAATCCGACGGCTATCGAAAAAGATCCGGACGGAGAAAGAAAATCATATATGTTCTATTGCAATCCACAAACACCGCAGGAAAAACCGAAGGTTGAAAATAATCATACTCTCATTCGAAGGATCCTTCCCAAGGGAACAACTTTCGAC
>NZ_RAWT01000038.1:0-25459 GCF_003612005.1 Pyramidobacter sp. CG50-2 | reverse complement strand
GGGAGCAACGTCATCGGCGATAAGGCTTACGGTTCGCAAGCCATCAGAGAGTACATTACTTCTCGGGAGGGAAGTTACACTATCCCGCCGAAGAGCGATAATCCCGAACCGTGGTTTATAGATGAGCATGTTTACAAGGAACGACACTTGGTTGAATGTTTCTTTCAGAAAATCAAATGGTTCCGTTGAATTTTCACCCGCTATGACAAACTTGACGCTTCGTTTTTCGCTTTTGTTCTTGTTGCTGCCAGTGTTATTTTATTGAAATAATACAAGCTGAAATGTTTTTTTTAAACAAGCCCTAATCGCGTGGATTTGAATCTGTATCCAATCTTTTGTCGCCCAGCGGGCGGCGCCTCGTTTTTTTGCGGCCGGCGTTTTGGCGCCGGCCAGCGGCGTAAAGGGCCCTGACGAAGGGCACGGTTTCGTTTTTGGTGCAGGAGGTTGAAGGAGTATGGCAGAAAAAGCAGCAAAGCCGCACAAGGAAGTCGGACTGGGCGGCGCGATTGCGATCATGGTGATGATCCTCGCGATCATGGTCGTCGGCAAACTGTTCATGAATTTCGACACGGGCATGCTGTGCCTGATCGTCGCGCTGGCGACGACGGTCGTGTACGTGTTCGGCTACGGCTTCACGTGGGATTATATGTTCAAGGAAGGCGTCATCCCGATGGTCGCCCGCGCTTCGGGCGCGATCCTGATCCTGCTGATCGTCGGCCCGATGATCGCCATCTGGATGGCCGGCGGCACGGTGCCCTATCTGATCAAGGTCGGCCTGTCGATCCTCCGTCCCAGCACGTTCCTGATCTCGGCCTCGGTGATCTGCGCCATCTCTTCGGTGCTGACGGGCACTTCGTGGGGCTCGGCCGCCACGTTCGGCGTGGCGCTGATGGGCATCGGCCACGGTCTCGGCATCAATGCCGCCGCCACCGCGGGCGCGGTCATCGCGGGCAGCTACTTCGGCGACAAGATCAGCCCCATTTCCGACACCACGGTTCTGGCGGCCGCGACCGCCGAGTGCGACATCATGGATCACATCAAGTCGATGATGTGGACGACGCTGCCGGCGTTCTGCATCGGCCTGGCCGTGTACGCCTACGTCGGCTCGTCCAGCGCCGACACGATGGACATGACCCGCATCAACGAGATCGTCGGCGCGATCGAGAAATCCTACAAGCTGACGCCGCTCGTGCTGATCCCCGCGGGCGTCATGCTGGTGCTGTCCTACATGGGCAAGCCGACGATCCCCGTGCTCTGGGCGTCGATGGTTTCGGCCATACCGTTCGCGATGATGCAGGGCCATTCGCTGCCCGCGATCGTCAAGATCATGGCCAGCGGCCCCAAGGCGGCGACGGGCGTCAAGGTGGTCGACAGCCTGCTCAGCCGCGGCGGGCTTTCCTTCATGTCCGGCTCGGTCGTGGTCGTGTTCTTCGCCTACATCTTCGCCGGGCAGCTCGAGTGCACCGGCACGATCAAGGTGATCACCAACGCCATGCGCGAGCGTTTCATCAAGAGCAGCGTCGGCCGCCTGGTGTTCTCCACCTCGCTGACGGGCATCATTACCGCGCTCGGCACGGGCAACTCCTACCTGAGCATCATCATGCCCGGCATCATGTACCGCGATCCTTTCGACGAGTTCGGCATCCGCCGCAACGTGCTGTCCCGCACGCTCGAGGATTCCGGCACGGTGGTCGTGCCGTTGATCCCCTGGTCGGCCGCCGGCGTTTACATGGCGTCGGTGCTCGACGTGCCGGTGCTGGAGTATCTGCCCTGGACGATCATGTGCTACTCGGGCGCGGTGCTGGCCTGGATCTACGCGTTCTGCAACATCGCGATTTTCCGCAACAAGACTGCGGAAAGCAAATAATCGCGTTTTGGGACAGGAAATCGCAGACCGCACCGGCCTGCGATTTCTTTTCGTGAAGTTTTATGGATCGTTTGTTGCGAATCGAGGAAAAAATAAATGCATAATCCGCTGCTTCTGAAGAATATCGACCTGTACGCGCCCGAGCACGTGGGCCTGACCGATCTGCTGATCCTTGGCGGCGCAATCGCCGCCGTGGAAAAAGGGCTCGACGTAAAGATCCCCGGTCTCGAGACGATCGACGCGGGGGGGCTGATCGCCGCGCCCGGCATCGTCGATCATCACAATCATTTCGGCGGCGCCGGCGGCGAGGGCGCGTTCAACTTCCGCACGCCGCCCGCGCAGCTTTCCACGTTCGTCAAGGCCGGCATCACGACCGCGGTCGGCCTGCTGGGCACCGACGGCTTCAGCCGCTCGCTCACCGAACTGCTGGCCAAAGCCCGCGCGCTCGACATCGAAGGTCTGAGCACGTGGATGTACACCGGCTCCTATCAGCTGCCCGGACCGACGATCACGGGCAAGGTCGGCCACGACATCGCCTGGATCGACAAGGTCATCGGCTGCAAGATCGCGCTGTCCGATCACCGCTCTTCGCATCCTGCGGTGGAGACGATCCGCGCGCTGGTTTCCGAAGCGCGCGTGGCCGGGATGCTGTCCGGCAAAGCCGGCGTCGTCTGCGTGCATATGGGCAGCGAGGCTTCGGGGCTGGAACCGCTGCGCGAGGCCGTCAAAGGCACCGGCGTGCCGCTGAGCCAGTTCATGCCGACGCACACGACGCGCTGCCCCGAGCTTCTCGACGACGCGGTCGCCTGGGTCAAGGCCGGCGGCGTGGCCGACATCACCGCCGACGAAAAGACGCCCGGCGCGGTTGCCCGCTACGTGGCCGAGAGGGCCGACCTGTCGCACGTCTGCTTCAGCTCCGATGGCAACGGCAGCATGCCGCGCTTCGACGCGGCGGGGAACTTCGCCGGCATGGGCGTGGGCGACCCGGCTTCCATCCTGCAGGCGATCGGCGACTGCGCGCGCGCAGGCGACGCTCCGCTGGAAAAGATCTTCGCGTTCGCCGGCGCCAATCCGGCCGCCTGGCTCAAGCTGCCCGGCAAGGGCCGTCTGGAAAAGGGCTTCGACGCCGACCTGATGATCCTCGACAAGGATTACCGCCTGCGCACGCTGATCGGCCGCGGCCGCGTGATGATGCGCGACGGCGAGGTGCTCGCCAAGGGCACCTTCGAAGCGTAACGGTCCGCGAAAAATCACGGAGGATCGAAAACCGCCTTCCCGGCGCCGGCGTCAGGAAGGCGGTTTTCTCATTGCGAAGAGCCGCGGCGGCAGGAAGCTGCGAAAGCGTTCCTGTTTTGGGGCGGCATGAAGAAATCCCTGCCCGCGGAAGCGGCAGGGATTTTTTGCAGAGCGTGGGGTCAGTCCGCGGGGAATTCGCGCGGTTCCTTGAGGCGGACAACGATCTCCACCTCGACGACCGCATTGCCGGGCAAGGCTTGGATGCCGATGGCGCTGCGGGCGTGGCGGCCGGGCCGACCGAAGACCTCGAGCAGCAGGTCGGAGGCGCCGTTCAGCACTTTGGCCGTCTGCGTGAAGCCCGGAGCGGCGTTGATGAAGCCCGTGACCTTGAGGACGCGGGCCACGTTGTCCAATCCGGCGGCCATGTCGACGGCGGCCAGACAGTTGATGGCGCAGACGCGGGCGGCCGCGTAGGCCTCCTCGAGGCTGGGACCGTTTTCTGCGCCCATCGTGCCGGCATACGCGACCTCGCCGTTGACGCGCGGCGTCTGTCCGGAGGAGAAACACAGCGTTCCCGAAGCCGTGGCGGGCACGTAGGATCCCGTGGGCTTGTTCGCGGGCGGAAGCTCGATGCCCAGTTCTTTCAGTCTTTCTTTGATGCTCATGCCGATCACCTCGTTTTGAGTTTTTGCTGCCGAAGAGGAAGGGGCTCTTGCCGCTCCCCGTTTTCAGCGCTGTTCATCGTCGTCTTGAAAAGCTCGAAATCGACGGTCGCGTAATCCGCGTGAGTTCCGGCGGGAATCTCGCCGTATTCGATGTCTTCCGCCTTGTTCAGGGCTCTGTCGATGAAGGCCGTCTGCCGATCCTGCGGGATGCGTCCGCGCGCCGCCGGGGGCTGAGTCAGAATCACCGTGCGGTAAGGATTGCGCAGAAGACGTTCATTCCCTGCGACGGGGTGCGCAAAGAGAGAATACTCCCCGCTTCCCACCAGGTCAAGCGCCCTGTACAGAACTTCCAGCGGCGTGCCTTCAATCCGCTCGCAGTCGATCTGACAAGAGTCCCAGACCTGAGGATTATTGGATAGAACCAACATTTCTAGTCGACGTTGAAGACTGTCTGCTTGTCGATTGAAGTCGCAAGAGCTTCGATCGCCTTTCTGAAGATCTTCATGCGGATTGCATACTCGTCGTTGGGCTCTTCATCGGGCTTGCCGATAGGCGTAGGAATGGCGACGCCGCGAACAATGCGGTTAGCGCCGACAGTCAGAGCGATCGAGGGGACGGCCGTGATCAGGACCGCAGGAATGCCGACGCGGTCGATCTCACGGGCAAGCGTTGCGCCGCAACGCGTGCCCGTGCCTCAGGTGGATGTCAGAACGATGCCTTGTACGCCTTTCTCTTGAAGTCTCAGTCCCATTTCGTGACCGTACTTCTCGGCGGATTTCACGGCGGTCACGTTACCGACGGTCACTGGGTATTCATCAAGCAGCGCGCCAAAGTCAAGCTCTTTTTGACAGGCGCGCGCTACATCCAACGGCAGGACGCGATTGGGATTGGCGTTGCCGGGGACAGGATCGTAACCGCCGTGGGCTACTTCGTAGTCGCCGGCTTTCAGCGTTTCAATGCCGACAAGACTGTAACTCTTCCACTTGGAAGCGTTGTGGGCCTCGATGTGATCGGGATTGCCGCGGGGAACGATGCCGCCCTCGGTACCAATGGCCAGAAGCGCGTGCTTGATGTCTTTCACCGCTGGCGCAGGCGGTACGTGATCATAGGTGGGCATGGGCAATTCCGTGATATAGGGTTTGCCGGTTGCTTTGGCAATCAGCATGTCAACGGCGCGGCGGGCGCCGCGTTTTTCCTCGCGAATATTGACGCGGATGCCGCGGGGATGGTAGCCTTCTTCGGCGGGCAGGCCGATGCGTTCGCCTTTAAGTAGCTTGGTGCCAATACGTGCCATTCCGGCCAGAGCGTTTTTCATGTCACGAGCGGAATCGCTCGTTTTTACGATGTATACGTCGCGTTTGGCGATATCGACGCCGGGGCTGACTTCGTTCATGGCGGCGATAACTGGCAGTTTCAATTCTCTGGCGACAGCCTGACACAGCGTGCCGCACGCCATGCCATAGCGGCCGGCGGCAAAGGAGGGACCGGCGATAAAGAAACCTGCATCATTGTCTTTGATCACCTGAAAAACAAAATTCTTGATTTTTTCAGAATCCTCCGCAGCGTAGTTGTCACCGCAGATGACGGTTTTAACAATGGAAATTTCACCGTTAAAAGCCTTTTCGATCTGTTTGCCAAGGTTATTAGCTCCATCGAGAACGGAAGGGCCTGCGCCGGCTTTTTCTTCGCCGCCGATCTGACCATAGAACTGATTAATGTAGTGAATTGTTTTTACTGCACACATCTTCTCATCCTCCTAGATGGCCACGGTCTTGAGATTTTCAATACCAAGTTCGTTTGTCGAACCCATGATGCCGGCGATTTCCATGTCGATGGAACCGTCAGGACAAAGACTGCCTACGTGACCGCCGGTGATATGGTCCACCGCGTCAATCACACCGATGACTCTCTCCATGGGCGGAAGGATGACGCGCTGGTTGCCGTTTCCATTGGTAATCACTGCGTCAGCTTCGGGTGTGATGTCGGCAAGTCCCGCGGAGGCTCCGTCGGAACCGGCGTATTCGTCGGTGACAAGCACTGTTCTGATACCGACTTTTTCAAAGTAACGAGCTGCCATCATCAGATCCGCCTCCGGATTGCCACCGCCGTCTTCGCTGACAATGGCCGCCGTAGCGCCAAGCATCTGGGCGGTCTTGAGAATCTGACGGGCGATACGCTCCTTTTCGGCGAAAGCTGTCTTCACCGGTGCGACAATGACCCCCATCAAATTGATCGTCTTGCCGTCTTCGTCGAGCAGGTCTTCGATGAGCGGGTTGTTCTGGTGGTGGTAAGTGGTGTGCTTGTGGCAGGGAGCGGCGCAGTTGCCGCTGATGACCGCGCCGTCCATAAGCTCGGTGGGATTGCAGAGCATGGGCAGGCAGCCCTGGGCATTCACGCCGTAGAAATAGTTGTCGTGGAGCAGGCCCTCGGCGATAGCCTGGCAGACGTAGACGACCTTGGGCAGCTTGGCGAACTTTTCAAGGCGCTCTTCCAACGTGTATACTGGGTAGGTCACATCCTTGAACTCCTTCACGCCGCGGCCGATGTCGCCAATGTAGCGGGCGGCACGAACGCCGGCAAGGCGGACGGCACGTTCGTGCTCAGGCTTGGTGATGCCTTCGGCAGGCTCCATGACCAAGACGAGATTGCATTTTTTTGAAAATAGATTAAATTCCGCGCCGAGACCGCTCATATCGATCAGCCCCTCCTGGAAATTGACCATGTTACCTGATGTAACGACGCATGCGCCGTCCATCACGATTGACGTGCCGGTTCCCGCTTGGTAGTTGGCGTCGGTGATGGTGCCGATAAAGGATTCCTCGTCGTCGTTCAGGCGCGAGCGAGGTTCGAGAATGTCCTTTACGGGAACAATGCGCACGCTTTCTCCAGGACGCGCTACCTCGATCCTTACGTCTTTGAGATGGCGATCCTCAAGCAGCATCGCTCTCAATTCGGCTTCATTGACATAGAGATTGCCGTTTTCTACGGCATTTCGGTTTGACAATGTGATATCGGCAATCTTGATCCTTCTTAAGTGAAAGAGTTCCATAACTTCTGCACCTCCATAGAGCGATTGAAATGTTATGCTGGAAACGCAAGCTGTTGAACAAGTTGGGATCGAAAAAAATGGAAAAGAGAATGACTCTTTTCCATAAAGCAAGCAGATTCCTTACTCGTTGATCATACTGACGACGGCGTCAAAATTTTTTGGACCGATGGCTTCGCGGATCGCGGGGAAAATAGCTTTGCGAGCGGCCTCGGCGCAGGCGGTCAGCTGCTCGGGGGTAAGACGGATGATCTTTGCGCCGTAGTCCTCAAGGCGTTTTTCGTTGTACGCGGTATCCGCTTCGCCGACTTCCATGCGATGATCTTCGAGGTGCTTGGCGGCCTCGGCGATGATCTTCTTGTCACCGTCGGAAAGGGACTCCCACAACTCCATGTTCATAATCAAAGGCCACGCTTCAACGTGAGTATTGGAGGGGATATAGAACTTTACCAGGTCACGGTAATTGGCATAATAGCCCTCAGCACCGGCCCCAAAAATGCCGTCGACAATGCCGGTCTGCAAGGCTGTGAAGGTTTCAGCCAGAGGCAGAGGCGTAGCCATGTAGCCCTGAGATTCGCCGAGCAGTTCGTAGGACTTCTGAGGCATGACGCGGACCTTCAAGCCCTTGTTGACGGAAGGATCGCCGGGGCTGGGCGGTTCTTTGGCAAGCGCGATGCCGCCGAAGTAGGAGGGCCACATGCCTAAGAGCTTGATGTCTTGCTTGGCAAGACGTTCAGCAAGCCAGTTCATGAAGGGCGAACCGGTGCGGAAATTTTTGCGGATGCCGTTCCAGTCTTTGACGAGATAGGGCAGATTGACCATCTGCAACTGACGGTCCACCGATGTGCTGATGGACTGAACGGCCATTTCCACGGAACCGACGCTGATACGCTCCTGCACTACCGTGTAGTCGCCGAGCTGAGCGTTGGGGTAAATCTCGATGTTGATTCGGCCGTTGGACTTGGTTTTGACTTCTTCGATGAAAGCTTTCACATCATTGTCAATGGCGGTACCGGCCGGACGAATCGTAGAAATCTTCCACGTATAGGTCTTTTCCGCGGCACAGACGCTGGAGCAGCAAAACAGCGCAGCAAACACGACAATAGCAAACTTCTTCATAACCATCGCCTCCTGAAAAATTTTAGAACATCGAATTGATCTTATTGCCTTCGGCAATAGAGCCCTTAAGGGAGAACAACGTACCCCAGCAGGCTGGGGAGCCACAGAGACAACGCGGGCCAGAACGACGTCATGATCATGACCGGGAGATAACCTAGAAGTACAAACACCATAGCGGGACCAAGAATATCGGTGAATTCCACGTCGCCGACGCGCATGCCCAAGTAGAGAATGCTTGCGTAGGGCGGAGTGACGCCGCCGATCGCCAGGTTCACTCCCATGATCGCGGCGAAGTGAATGGGGTCGATGCCGATAGCCTTTACCAACGGGAGAAGTAACGGTGCCACGAGAATAACTCCGGTCAAGTCGTTGACGATCATGCCGACAAACAGAAGCAGCAAATTAATCAGAATCAAAAGCAGCGTCCTGTTTTGCGTGATGCCGAAGACCGTTTTGACGATACTTTGGGGAATCTGAAGCATGACATACGTTTGGCTCAGCATCATGCTGCACATGATCATCAACATAATTGAACCGACGGAGACGGCCGAATCCTTGGCGATGCGGAAATAATCCCTGCCTTTGAGGCCACCGTAGACCCAAATGCCGACGGGAATCGAATAGATAATGGCAGCGGACGCAGCTTCGGTTGGCGTCATTACACCGCCGTAGATGCCGCCGAGGATAATAACGGGCATCATCAAAGCGGGCAAGGCTTTCCAGCCGCGGCGCATGATTTCCTTGCGACGCTCGGCTTTGCTGGTCTCTGGTTCAAGCACCAGCGGGAACCGGCGTGACCAAACTAGATTAATGATCGAGAACAGAAAAGTCACCAGCAATCCAGGAATGACCGTGGAAAGGAAACAGGCCAGAATTGACGTCTCTGTGACCCAGCCGAAAACGATCATGATCACGCTTGGCGGAATTAACAGACCAAGAATGGACGAGTCGGTAATCAGGGCGGTCGCATAGCCGCGCGGATAACCTCGTTCCACCATTCTGGGGATCAGTAGAGGACCTGTTGCTGCCACGCCAGTAAAACCGCTGCCGGAAATGGCCCCAATGATCGCACAGGTTACCGTTGCCACCACGCCCAATCCGCCTTTCTTACGTCCTACGAAACCGTCGACAAAGTCAAGCAGATACTTGGCAATGCCGCTGATTCCCATAAGGCCGCCGGCGAAGATGAACAATGGCACGCAAAGCAGCGTCGGGCTGAGAATCTGCTGCAGACCCCACATGAGCATTCCCTTCATGGAGACGCCGCCGATAATGCTCATATAAGCCAACGCCCCGCCAAAGCAAAACGGGAGCGGCACACCGAAAGTCAACAGAATGACAAGGACCCCCAGCGACGCCAGAGCAAGACTGACCATGATCATTCACCCTCCTGACGTAGACTGGCTGCAGTGCCATGCCTTAAATGACCAATATGCTCGCACAGTTCGACAAAGGAATAGACAAACATGAGAATGAGTGCGACAAAAACAAGCCCCTCATACCAAATCGTCGGCAGGTAGAGCGTAGGACTCTCTTTCTCCATACGGAGCAGATATTTAAAGTAGTCATGTCCCCAGCGAATCAACCAGACAAGTACAGAGCAGGTCAAGAACGAGGCGATAGCACGGACGGTACTTACGGAGCGAGGCGTCTTCAGAAAGACTTCCAGCACTCGGGCGACGATCTGAGTTTTCTCAGACGAAGCTTTGACAGCGCCAATCATAAAGAGCCATGTTGTCGGAAATAGCAACAACTCTTCAATGCCCATCAGCGGCGCGTGGAAAATGTAACGCAGGACAACTTGAACGAACACAAGCGAAGCCACGATCGTTATCAGTAGAACGAGAAGAATATCCTGCAGTTTATCGGCAGCGCGTGTTAAAGCGCAATGCGTTTCCGAACCATTCATGGCAGACACCTCCACTTAATTTAAATTTCCATTCCTGTACGATCGACCACATAAAGCAAAAGATTATACGTCAAATAGACGAGTTATCGAACATGTTCAACAACTGAACATTAGCATTGAGTCCTGAGGAAGTCAATTGCTAAGCAGGAATGTATATTATTATGAAATATAATACTTTATTTTTTAATTCATTTTTTAGTATTGACTAGACGAAATAACAGGGAAATATTACGTTTATTAGTCTGTTAGCACAATAAATGATGAATGAACTATAAATTCTTTGGAAGTATGTCATAGGCCAACAGAACGACATTCAAGAAAGTTCCTGCATTTTTCAGAAATTTTTTCGAAGATAATAAGGCAATCCTTTCTGTATGGTTTTCTCTATTAAATATTGGACAGCCTTGTGAGGCATGTTATAATTAAAAATACTACAAATAATCAATCAGGAAAGAGTGACGTATGGCATGATAAAGCCAGCTAATCGGGCGTCTTTGCACGACAATGTTCTTGCTCAGCTGATCGACGGAATAAAAAACGGACAATGGAAACCTGGTGAGCGGCTGCCGGGGGAAATGGTTCTGGCTCAGCAGTTCCAGGTGAGTCGTAATTGTATCCGAGAGGTTTTGAAAGCTATGGCGCTGGCGAACATTGTCAAAGCTTACCCTGGCAGCGGCACCTTTATAACTGAGGATGCATTGCAGAATATTGAGGGGCCGCAATTGGCCTCGACCGCCTTTGGCAGCAACTCTTTGTGGGAGCTGAAGGAAATGCGCGATCTGTTGGAAGGGCACGCGGCCTATTTGGCGGCGAAGCGCGCCACTCCCGAGCAGATTAAACAGTTGCACGATGCACTTGAACCGCCATCCGGTGCGGATATCACGGAAGCGCATCAGAATTTTCACAGGATGCTGATGGATATTGCCGGCAATCAGCTTCTGTCCAAGATTTTCACCTCGGTGAAAACCGAATTAAATTCGCTGAGGAAAAAATACGGACTGCTGCCCAAAGAAATTCTCACGACGTACAGCCGGGAGCATAGCGAGATTTACGAAATGGTGAAGGATCATCGTCCGGAGGCTGCGCGAGCCGCTATGCTCAAGCATATTGACGCAGCTTGGACGGATACTCTTTATGAAGACCTTAAGGGAAGTAGGCAATAATCGCAGAAAACAAGAAGCTTTCCGCTTCTGCGTGAATGCTCAGCATCGATTCCTCGCGAAACATCGCGGGGAATTTTTATTGGCGGGCGTGTTCGTCGTTTGCTTTCGGCGGGAATTTACGCGTGTTGGGCAATCTGTGTATAATAAGGCTCTGCGGGGAAAGGACGCGTTTTTTCCGCTGGAAGGGAGAAGGCGATCACAATGAAACGGTTCATCAGGAGGATTCCCGCGGCGCTGGCGGCGCTGTGGCTGTGCGTCGTGCCCACGGCGTCGGCGGCCGACGATTACGATCCGGTCAACACGGCGGTGGCGCTGAACATGGCCGTGGTCTCGGTCAAGCACATGACGGCCAGCCGCGACCGGATCGTGCTCGATCAGGAGTACCGCAGCATCATCAACAATCTCAGTCTCGGCGACATCGCTAGCGACGACGAGATCGTCAAACTTTACAGCCGGCTGCTGGACACGATCAATACCTACCGTCTGACCGAGGAGGAAAGCAAAGTTTTTCAGGGCGTGTACGACACGCAGCAGCGTCATGCCCTGATCTCGTCGCTGTCGAAGATGTGGCCGGTCGGCGGCGACCTCGACAGTTTCTTCGCCTCGCTGTTCAGCGGCGGCATCACGGCTTATTTCGGTTACCGCAGCGAGATGGCGGAGATCCGCAACACGATGGATCAGAAGATGTGGTCGCTGAAAAAAGAAGCGCTGACGGCGCTGAACGACTTGCAGAAGGAGCTGCTGGCCGACTCGTGGGCGCTGCTGCGCAAATACCGCCTGCCCGACGCCTACCGCATCAGCCAGGAGGATCTGGACTATCTCGAACAGACGCTGGCGCAGCCCGACAAGCACAAGGCGCTGCTGATGTTCCCGGCGCTGAAGAAGTCGTTCAGCGCCTATCCTCCGTTCTGGTATTACTATGGCGAGGCGGCCGGCCGCTGCGGCGATGTGAAGACGGCGCTGGCCTGCTTCGACGAGTTCGACCGCCAATGGCGGCGCGTGCTGCGCCGCGACCCCTACAGGGTGCAGACGGCCAAGCAGCGCATCCTGCTCGACAAAAGTCTGCCGCCATCCCGCCTCAAAGAGCTGCTGGCCGAGATCAGGGAAAACATCGGGCCGCGCGATTGGCTCGACAATCTCTTTTGCGGCACGGTCAGCTGGGCGCTGGGGGACCGCAAGGCAGGGATGACGGCCGTGCGCAACAACGTGCTGTTCGAGGCGGAGACGCAGATCAGCCCTGTGGTGCTCGAGTCCATGGAGTCCGGCGATTTCGACATGACGCACTTTCGCCGCGGTTTTTGGCGCGTGCTGGCGAACGTGAACGCGCCTGTGGAGACGCTGGATCTGCTGACGGCGTGGTTCAATCACGAGGACGGCGCGGCGCGGCGTATGGCGGCGGAACTGCAGCGCCTCCACCCCGGCGCTCCCGTGCCCTGCTATGTGGAGGCGCAGCTGCGGCGCGGCGTGCCTCAGGGGCGCGTCCGGGCAGGCGCTCTGCTGGCCCGTCACGAAGATCTGGCGCGGCGCGACGGCAAAATTTACGCGGCGCTGGCGAACTTTTGCCGCGTCTATGCCGGTCAAGGACGCGAGCGCGCGCAGTTCCTGCTCGGTCAGATCTGCGAAAACGGCTGGGGCGGCGAAAAAGAGCCTTTCGAAGCGGCCAAATGGTACCGGCTGGCCGCCGAGCAAGGCAGCGACGCCGCCCAGGAACGCTACGCCAGTCTGTGCGAACGGGGCGCCGGCGTGAAGAAAGACGCCGACGAAGCGGCCCGCTGGTATCTGCGCGCCGCCCGCCAGGGCAATGAGCGGGCGCAGTTCAGCCTCGGCGCCTGCTATCGCGCCGGCCGCGGTGTCGGACAAAACCTGGCCGAGGCCGCTTCGTGGTTTTTGAAAAGCGCCCGTCAGAACTACGCTCCCGCGCAGAAGGCTCTTGGCGAACTGTACAGCAAAGGGGCCGGCGTGCCCCGCGACGACGAGGAAGCCTATAAGTGGACGTGGCTGGCTCGCCTGAACGGCGCCGTCGGCACGGCCCCCCTCATCAACAGGCTGGAAGGGCGCGGCATGTTCCGCAGCGCCAGGCTTTCGGCGAAAAAATGCGAACGCGCCCGGGAGGCCGCGCAGAAACTCTTTGAACAGATGAACGCTTCGTCGTCCGCGGACGATGAAACGGAGAACCGCTGACCGGTGTCAATGTTCCACGTGGAACATTGAAAGCGGCCGGAAGCCGATGATCGAGGATCCATCGGCTTCCGGCCGCTTTTCGTCGGACGTGGTTCAAAAGGCTCTTTTCGTAAAATCGCTTTCCGCGGGGTGCCAATAGCATGACGAAATTTCCTCCCGTCCCGCGGCGGTTTTGTCCGCGCCCTCCGTGCAAAGGGATGGGGCGCGTGGTACAATCAACGCGGTGGATTTCCGGAGTTTGCGGGCGTTTTTTTCGCCGCCTGCGGAAGCGAAAGAATGGCACTGGAGGAATGAGGATGAAAAAGTTTTCCGCTTTTTCGCTGCTGAAAATGGCCGCCGGGCTGGCCGCGATCTTCGCCGCCTGCGCGGGGATCGAGGGATTCCGTCAGCTGCGCGAGCCGAAGCCCGAGCCGGAGATCGTCCGCCCCGTGCGCACGGTCAGGCTCGACAGCGGCGCGGGCGAGAACGTACATCGCTATTTCGGCACCGTGCAGGGGGCGCAGCGCGTCAACCTGTCGTTCCGCGTCTCGGGGCCGCTGCTCGAACTGCCGGCCGAAAAGGGCGTCGCCGTGAAGAAAGGCGAACTGCTGGGCCGCATCGACCCGCGCGATTTCCAGACCCGCCTGACGCAGGCGCAGGCCGCGCTGTCGCAGGCGCGCGCCCAGTACAGCGACGCCGCCACCAACTTCAAACGTTACGACGAGCTTTACAGGCAGAAAGTCATCGCCGCGGCGCAGTACGACGCCTACAAGACGCAGCTGAACGTGGCGCACTCCGCCGTGCAGCAGGCCGAGGCCCAGGTGCGCACGGCCGCCGACGCGCTGCGCGACACCGAGCTGCGCGCCCCCTTCGACGGCGTCGTCGTCGACCGCATGGCCGAGAAGTTTCAGGACGTGCTGCCCAAGCAGCCCATCCTCAGCCTTCAGGACATTTCCACGCTGGAGATCGTCTTCGCCGTGCCCGACAAGGACGTGCTCAGCGCCCCCGTGCCGGCCGGCGCCGACGCCCGCGATCTGGCGCGATACGCCGCCTCCTTCGGCATGGAGGCCCGCTTCGACGCCATCGCGGGCCGGTCGTTCCCCGTGCGCCTCAAGGAATTCGCCGCGCAGGCCGATCCGCGCACCAAAACGTATCCCGTCACCGTCACCATGCCTCAGCCGGAGGGCGCGCGCGTGCTGCCCGGCATGGCCGTCACCGTGACGGTGGATTTCTCCGCCGGCGCGGCGGAAAACCGCTTCCTCGTGCCCGAGCCGGCCGTGCTGACCGGCGAGGACGGAGCGCGCTGGCTGTGGCGCTTCGAAGACGGGCAGGTCCGGCGCGTGCCCGTCGCTGTCGCCGGCTGGAAGGGCGCCCGCCTCGAAGTGAGCGGAAAGATGCTGCGCGACGGCGACCTGATCGTCACGGCCGGCGTGCATTTTTTGAAGGACGGTCAGAAAGTCCGCCTGATGAAAGCCGGTGAACGGTCATGAGCGTCGCGCGCGCCAGTCTGAAACGCCGCGCCGTCGTCCTGTTCCTCTGCACCCTGGTGGCGATCGCGGGCGTGGCGGCGTATTTCCGCATCGGCAAGCTGGAAGACCCTTCTTTCACGATCAAGACCGCCGTGGTCACCATCGTCTATCCGGGCTCCACGGCCTACGAGGTGGAACGCGAAGTGACCAGCCGCGTCGAGGACGCCGTGCAGGCCATGGGCGAGATCAAGCGCATCCGCTCGCGTTCCGTTCCCGGCATGGCGATCGTCTACGTGGACATCAAGGATAAATACGCGTCGAAAGACCTGCCGGAGATCTGGGACGTGCTGCGCCAGAAGCTGAACGACGTGCAGGTCTTCATGCCCGCCGGCAGCACGATCATGGTCGACAACGACTTCGGCGACGTTTACGGTCAGTATTACGCGCTCGTCGGAGACGGGTACACGATGAAGGAGCTGTGGGATTACGCCGATTTCCTCAAAAAGCAGCTCGTGCTCGTGCCCGGCGTGGCCAGCGTGAAGATCCTCGGCGAGCAGAAGGAAGCCGTTTACGTGGAGTTCTCGGCCACGCGCCTGTCGTCGCTGGGGCTGTCGCCGGGAGCCATCTTCAACGTGCTGAACCAGCAGAACACGCTTTCGGCTCTGGGCACGACGACGCTCGGCGACCGCTTTGTGCGCGTCTCGCCGACGGGCGCCATCATGTCGGTGGACGACATCGGCGATCTCGTCATCGGCGGCGTCGGCGGGCAGCTGATCCGCCTGCGCGAGGTGGCGACGGTGCGCCGCGATTTCGTCGATCCGCAGAGTTTCATGATGCGTTTCAACGGCCGTCCGGCGCTGGGCATCGGCATCGCCACGGTCACCGGCGGCAACGTCGTGACGATGGGCGAGGGCGTTTCGAGGCGCCTGCGCGAGCTGGAAGTGCACCGCCCGATCGGCATGGAGCTGAACGAGATCTACATGCAGTCCGACCAGGTGACGCGCTCGGTGCAGAATTTCATCGTCAACCTGATCGAGTCGCTGGCCATCGTCGTCGGCGTGCTGCTCGTGTTCATGGGCATGCGTACCGGACTGATCATCGGCACCGTGCTGCTGCTCACCGTGGCGGGCACGTTCGCGATCATGAACGCCTGCGGCATCTTTTTGCAGATCGTCTCGCTGGCCTCGCTGATCATTGCGCTCGGCTCGCTGGTGGATAACGCCATCGTCGTTTCCGAGGGCATGCTCGTCGGCGTGGAGCGCGGCATGAACGCCGAAGACGCCGCCGATCAGGCCGTAGAAGGCTCCAAATGGGCCATGCTGGGCGGCACCTTCATCGCCGTGCTGGCCTTCGCCCCCATCGGCCTGTCGCAGGACAGCACGGGCGAATTCTGCCGTTCGCTGCTGCAGGTCGTGGGCATCTCCATGATGTTGAGCTGGGGCGCGGCGCTGACCGTGACGCCCGTCTTCGGACAGCTCATGCTCAAGCCGTCGCCGCAGAAGGACGACCCTTACGACCGGCCACTGTTCCGCGCCTACCGCGCCCTGCTCGAGGGGTGCCTGCGCCATCGTTTCATCTCCATGGCGCTGACGGCGGCGCTGTTCGCTCTCTCCTGTTGGGGGCTGGCACGCCTTGACACGTCGTTCTTCCCGGACGCTAACACGGTCTACTACACCGTCGATCTGTGGAGCGACGAGGGCGTGTCGCTGGCGGCGCAGCGTTCCGCCGCCATGGAGCTGGAGCGTTTTTTGCGCTCGCAGCCCAACGTGAAAAACGTCACCGGCTTTATCGGCGGCGGCAGTCTGCGCTTCATGCTCACCTATTCGCCGCCCGATCCCGATACGGCCTACGCGCAGCTGCTGGTGGAGATGAAAGATCCCGAAGACACCCGCGCCATGCTGCTGCGGACGCAGAAACGTCTCGACGAGGAAATGCCGCAGCTGACGGGCGTGTGCAAGCTCTTCTCCAAGGGCAGCGGCATGGCGCCGAAACTTGAAGCCCGCTTTTACGGCGAGGATCCGGCTGTGCTGCGCGATTTGGGCGAACAGGCGCTGCGCATCGTCGAGGCCGATCCCAGCCACAATTTCGCGCGCATCGACTGGCGCCAGCCTGTGGAAGTGATCCATCCGCGCGTGCTCAAGGATCAGATGCAGAACCTCGGCCTGACGCGCCCGCAGCTCAATCAGGCCCTGCTCATCGCCACCACGGGGCTGCCGATCGGCGCGTTCCGCGACGGCGACAAAACGCTGGCGATCATGGCGGCCCTCGTGCCGGAGCAGCGCAATCAGATCGACCGGATCAAATCGCTGCCCGTTTGGGCGCCGGCCGCGAACGCCACCGTACCGCTGGGGACCGTGATCTCGTCGCTTGGCGTGGATTACGAGGACAACATCGTCATGCGCCGCAACCGCAGCCGCGTGCTCACCGTGGCCAGCGAGGTCAAGCTGGGGCATAACGCCGACGCCATGCTGGAACGAGTGCGCGCTCCGATCGAGGCCATCGAGCTGCCCGTGGGCTACTCGCTGGAATGGGGCGGCGAAAAGGAACTTTCCGACGACGCTATCGACGGGATGAAAGTTGCTTTCCTGCCGGCGCTGCTGACCATGTTCACGATCATGGTGTTCCTGTTCAACGGCTTCCGCCAGCCGCTGATCATCTTCTGCGTACTGCCGCTGATCCTCATCGGCGTCGTGCCCGGACTGTGGCTGGCCGGCATGAACATGAGCTTTCTGGCCATCGTCGGCCTGCTCAGCCTTGTGGGGATGCTGGCCAAGAACTCGATCGTGCTGCTCGATCAGGTCAGCGCCGATTTCGCCGCCGGGCGCGACCGCTACGAAGCCATTGTCGAAGACGGCGTCGGACGCCTGCGCCCCGTCGCCATGTCGGCGCTCACTACCGTGCTCGGCATGGTCCCGCTGATCTGGGACCGGATGTTCGGTCCCATGGCCGTCACCATCATGGCCGGACTCACCGTGAGCACCATCCTGACCCTGATCGTCATCCCCGTCCTCACCGCCGTCGTCTACAACGTCCCCTGCCCGCCGAGAAAACGCGGCTGACCGAGAGCGTCTGCGCCGCGGCGGCCGGACTGAAAAATCGAACGCCGATATCCTGCGAAAAACACGGCAGCGGCCGGAGCGTGAAAGGAAATTTCCCCTTCGCGCTCCGGTCGCTGCCGCGTCTTTGACGCTTCGTTGATCGGAAAAGTTTTTTACCCTTACAGAAGCGGCATTTTTGCGAGGTCGCTGTATTTTTGCAGAAAATCCCGATGAGGCCCCATGATTCCGCTGACGCCGTGGGCGCGCAGGTCGCCGCGGATCCTCTCGAACTGTTCTTTGGTCAGCGTTACCGCGGCGGCGGAGCATTCTTCCATCAGCGCTGCCAAAATCTTACGGGAACCTTCATCGTCGCCCTTTTGTACCAGCGCCGCGGCTTTGTCCTCGGCTTCGGCGGCCCGCGTCTCGATCCATTCCTCGAGAGCGCGGATCGCTTCGTGAACGGCCGGAGCGTAACGGTCGTAGTCGAGCGCGACGATTTTATTGAGACGGTCCGTCAGCCACCACAGCGATTTTTCGTCGAATGCGCCGTCGCCGCGGCTCATTGCTTCCGGCATGTCCAGCCCCACGTAGGCCGGCAGGTAAACGGAGCAGCAGGGCTGCGAATACGCCTGACGGATCACGGGGCCGATGTCTTCGCGGTAGCGAACCAACATCGAAGCGGCCGTCTGACTGGCGTCGACGTTCAGCGCATGGCGGCAGACGGTGGGGAAAACGCCGGAGGAGGCGCCGAAGCGCGGGGCGCAGAGTTCTCCCTCGTAATGGTCGCGGAAGATCCGCTTCAGCGTGTCGAAGTCGTGTTCTTCCGTCATGCCCGCGAGCTGCATGACGCGCCGCCGCCGCGGCGTGGACAGCGTCAGATTGGGGATGGGAGCCGAGTAGGCTTTCGCGAAATCGAAACGGTCGTAAGGCATCAGCCAGCCGTTTTCGCGGGCGTGGGCTTCCAGATCCGGCGAAGCGAGGTCGATGTTTTCGCCGATGGAGTAGGTGTTGCCCACGGCGTGATAAGCGCTGACGCGCTTGGCCGCATAACGGCGTCCGGCCGTTTCCAGCGCCCAGATTTCCCTCGGGTCCATGATCAGGAACGAGTTCTCGTAACGCGCGTCGTGCAACGCGTTGGCGTTGTGATTCTGGCCGTAGCGCTCCAGAAGCTCCACGATCACGTCCAGCGCCTCGCGGGCCGTAGCGCCGCGCTCCAGGCCGAGGCGCAGCAGATCCATGCCCAACAGCCCTTCGTCCTTTTCCTTGCCGAAGTCGCGGCTGTATTCCGCTTCGTTGCCGATGACCACGCCCCGATCGTTGACGCCCATCTCGAAGCCCCAGATCCAGTACGGCTTCGAGCCGAGCACGCCGTAGGTGCGAGGCGCCTGCGGGATCACGAACCCCGAACAATCCAGCTTCTCTCCGGACGCGTGAACGGCGGCGGGGAACCAGACCAGCGGCTGCGCCTCGGCGATGGGGCGATCGCTGTTTTTCGCCATCATGTTGCTGCGGACGCGGCTGTGAGAAGCGCATACCCCCAGCGTGTCGCACGACTGTTTGTCCCACGGCATTTTCGGGGACTCCTCTTTACATCGGGCCGTAGCCGATCTTGTCGGCCAGGTACAGGAATCCCAGCTGCACGAGGAAGAAGAAAATCTGCAGCGGGATGATGAAGCGGTACCATTTCTTCAAAGGCACCTTGGCCAGCCCGCAGTAGATCAGAAGCGTGCCGTTCGTGAACCACAGCGTGTTGGAGATGCCGTCGCCGAACTGGAACGCCAGCACCGCCGTCTGGCGCGTGATGCGAAGCATGTCCGCCATCGGGATCATGATCGGCATGACCGCCATCGCCTGCCCGGAACCGGAAGGGATCAGCGCGTTGATAAAGAAGTTGACGATGAACATGATCACCGACGTGACGTAGGACGAGGCCGTGCTCATCATGCCCGTCAGACCGTGGACGAGCGGATCGACCAGGCCGCCCTGCGTCATCACCCACTGCACCGAGCGGGCCAGTCCGATGATCAGCGCGCCGCCGAAGGCGCCGAGCGCGCCCTTGACGATCGTGTCGCAGATCTCGGAGGCCGTCATGCGGTTGACGACGCCGACGACGACGCCGCCGATCAGGAAGATGGCGCTCATTTCGCCGAAGCCCCAGCCCATCGTCAGCAGCCCCCAGACCGTGAAGCCGAAGCACACGCCCATGACCAGCAGCGAAAACGTCTTGACGCCGTCAAGCGCGTTCGAATCTTCGATCGGGATCACCAGCGACGAAGTGTCGATATCGTTCATCAGGCTTTTGGAAGGATCGTTCTTGATCTTCGCGGCATAGCGCAGCACCCACGCCAGGCTCGAGGCGGCGATCACGGCGAGAACCGCGAGGCGGAACTGCCAGCCGGAGAACATCGGCAGCTCGGCGATGGCGTGCGAGGTGCCGACCGTGAAGACGTTGAAGGGGCCGACGGCGAACGAGATCAAGCAGGCGAAGCCGGAAATGGCCATTCCCACCAGCGAATCATAGCCCAGCGAGATCGCCAGGGAAACGACGATCGGCACGAACGGGATGATCTGTTCCGACCAGCCGAGAATGCCGCCGATAAACATGAACACCAGCATCACGATGGCGATGATCAGCTGGCTGCCCACCTTTTTCGAGAGCTTGAGCACCGAGTTGATGGCCGCGCCCATGACGCCCGTGGCGTTGTAGATTTCGACCACGCCGCCGATGATCATCACGGCGAACATCATCATGGCCGCGCCCGTCAGCCCCTGCGGGATCGACTGGAACATTTTGAAGATCGACACCGGCGTGCGCGCCACCTCGTGATAGCTCGTCGCCACCACGCGCGTCACGCCGTTGATCGTCTCGCGGTCATAGGCGCCGGCCGCCACGAAATACGAGGCGATCGTGCACAGCACGACCATGACGATCAGCACCAGATTGGGGTTGAAATTCTTGACCTCTTTTCTCCTGTCGCTCATAGATAAAGCCTCCTTGAAAGATTATGCCTCTCTCTCAACGCAAGCCGTCAACGACGGCAAACGTCCATCGGAAAGTGCGCCGCGGCGCGAAACGCCCTCATCAGCCGTTCCGCCGCGCCGGACAGCAGTTCCGGGGCGCGGGCGATCGACTCGTCGAGCGTCATTGGGCCTGTCGCCGCCGGCATGATCACGTCGACGCCGTGGTCGTATACTTTTTCTGCGCCCGGTTTCATGGCGCCGACGACGGCCGCCACGGGGATCCGCCCGTGACGTTTGGCTCTCCGGGCCACGCCGACGGGCACTTTGCCGTATGCTGACTGCCCGTCGATGCTGCCTTCGCCGGTGATCACCAGATCGCAGCCGCTCATGTGCGCGTCAAAATGGATCAGGTCGAGCACGGTGTCGATGCCCGGCTGGATCCGGGCGCTGCAGAACAGGACCAGCGCCGCTCCCAGTCCGCCGGCCGCGCCGCAGCCGGGAACGTCCAGTACGTCGCGCCCCAGGTCGCGCCGCGCGGTCTGCGCGAAACGATACAGCGCCGCGTCAAGCCGCGCGATCATCTCGGGCGTCGCGCCCTTTTGCGGCCCGTAGACCGTCGACGCGCCGTCCGGTCCGCAGAGCGGGTTTCTCACGTCGCAGGCCGCCGTGAAGCGGCATCCCGCCAGCCGCGCATCGAGGCGCGACGCGTCGATGCGGTCCAGCCACTCCAGCCCGGCGCCGCCGGGGCCGAGTTCGCGCCCCGCGGCGTCGGAAAACGAAACGCCCAGGGCTTGCGCCATGCCCATGCCCGCGTCGTTCGTCGCCGAGCCGCCGAGGCCGATCAGAAATTTCCGGCAGCCCTCGTCCAGCGCCGCCCGGATCAGTTCTCCCGTGCCGCGGCTTGTGGCGAGCAGCGGATCCAGCCTTTGACGCGGTACCAGCGGCAGCCCCGAAGCCGCCGCCGTCTCGATGACGGCCGTCCCGTCGGGCAGGATCGCAAACTCGGCTGCGGCCGGTTCGCCCAAGGGGCCTGTAACGTTCGCCGTTTTCTTCGCGCCGCCCAGCGCCGACAGCAGCGCGGCGGCCGTGCCCTCGCCGCCGTCGGCCGCGGGCAGACGCACGACCTCGGCTTGCGGAAAAACGGTCGCGATCCCTTGCGCGAACGCGCGCGAAGCTGCCGCAGCCGTGCAGCATCCCTTGAATGAATCCGGCGCCACCACAATCTTCACGCTGATCGTCTCCTTCAAGCCGGGGTATTCGAATTCCGTAAATCAATTATAAAAAAAGTCGTATGCCATTGCCATGTCTTGTAAAATAAAATTTTATGTATAATACTATTATGAAAATCATCCCGTTCTTGTGCAGGCGTTTTTTCAAGACGCGTTTTCGCGTCCCGACGCGCGTTCTGGGAGACGCGGGGGGCGCGCGCCTCGCAAACGGAGGAGGACTCTGTAAGATGAACATCTCTCGCGACAGCGCCATGCGCATCGTCACCGAAATGAGTTCCATCATCGGACACGACGTCAACATGATGGACGAGCAAGGCATCATCATCGCCAGCACCGATCCGGAACGGCTCGGCACGTTCCACAGCGGCGCGCGCGAACTGCTTCGGCAGGGGCTCGGCGAGCTCATCGTGAGCGGCGACGGCGAATATCCGGGCGCCCGCCGGGGCATCAACCTGCCCGTCTGCTTCGAAGGCGCGACGGTGGGCGTGATCGGCATCACCGGGAAAGGGAACGAGGTGCAGCAATACAGCCAGATTATCAAGAAGATGACCGAGATCCTGCTGCTGGATTCCTGGGGCGAGCGTCAGAAGCAGCTTCGCGCCGCCATGTGGAGCCAGTTTATGGAGGAATGGCTTTTCTCGTCCGCAGAGTTGGTCGGCGAGCGTTTCGTCGAGCGCGGGCTCGAGCTCGGCATCGACATCCGCAAGCCGTTTCAGATTTTTGTCGTCGCGCTGGAGCAGCGCGGCGCGGCGGAAGAGCAGGAGCGCCTCGGTCGCGTCGAGGAGGCGGTTCGGCAGGTCGTGCGGGAGGCGACGGGAGGTTTTTACTACAAACTGCCTTTCCGTTATGTCTGTTTCGTATCTCCCCGTCGGCGAGGAGCGGCTGCGCGAGATGGCCGGCCGCGTCTATGAAAACGTGGAGCGCTGCGGTTCTCGCTCTTTCATCGGCATCGACGCCGAGCCTGTCGACTGCCGGCACGTGCGCGGCGCTTACGATCGCGCCGGCAAGGCGCTTCGGGCCGCGGTGCAGAATGGGGAGCGCTGCGCCTTTTATAACGGCGTCGATATCGAATTTATCGCCGGCGAAATGCCCCTCAAAGCGCGTCGGGATTTCATCGCGCGCCTTTTTCGAGGGTGTTCCGAGCGCGACTGCGGCGAAATCATGGATTTCCTGCCCGTCTATTTTCGCTGCGACGGTTCGATTCAGGCCGCTGCGAAAGAGCTTTGTCTGCACAAAAACACCGTGCAGTACAAGCTGCGCCGCATCCACAGACTGACCCGTCTCGATCCGCGCAGCCTGAAAAATGCGGCGATCTTCGAGGTTGCACTCGCCATTCTCAAGACGCTGAGATCCGACGCGGCGACCGGCGCGCTGCATTTATAAAGCGGGCGGTCGAAACGCCGAGAGAAAACGGGGCATGAAAAAGTTCCGCGGCACACCGTTGGGTCGGTGTGCCGCGGAACTTTTTCATGCCCCGTTGGGCGTCGTCGGGAAGACGCGGGTCTGCATCAGGTCAATGACGTGGTACAGAAGTTCTCCGGTCTCGTCCTGCAGCGCCGGGCGCAGGTCCACGCGGTAACGGCGCTGCAGGTCCAGCAGGCGGGCGCGGAGGCGTTCGGCGTGCCGGCGTTCGCGTTCGCCGCCGAGAGTATCGAAGGTGAGCTGGCGCGCGTACGTTTCGCTGAGGTTCTGGAGGCCGACGCCGATCAGGCGCACGGCGCTCTTCTCGATCCCGGCGAGCAGGGCCGAGGCCGCCTGATAGATCTCGTAGGGATGGTCGACGCTTTCGCCGCTGCGGGAGCGTGTGACGGTCTTCATGTTCCAGTAGGTCGCCTTGATCGTGACGGTGCGCCCGTTGAGGCCGAGCGCGCGCAGCCTGCTGCCCAGGTCGAACGACAGCAGCAGGAGCACGTCGCGCAGGTAGCCGAAATGCGAGGTATCTTTCTGGAACGTGACTTCGCGGCTGACGGACTTGGCGTCGGCGGCGTCGGCGGGAGTGACGGGGCGGTCGTCGATGCCGAGGGACAGTTCGGCGAGGTGCCGTCCGGTTTTGTCTCCGAGCAGGGCGGCGAGCCGTTCGCGGTTGTTCTGGACGTCGCGCACGGTGTGGATGCCGGCGTGGTAGAGTTTTTCCGCGGTCCTGGCGCCGACGCCGTAGAGCACGGTGATGTCGCGATCGACGATGAGGTCGATGAAATCCTGCGGCGTGAGGATCTCGAAGTAGCCGTCGGGCTTCTTTTCCTCGCTGGCGAGCTTGGCGGATGTTTTCGAGTAGCCGATGCCGACGGAGCAGGTCAGGCCGGTTTCGGCTCTCGTGCGCTCCTTGATGAGGCGGGCGATGCGCCGGGCGCCGCCGAACCGGCGCGCGGAACGGGTGACGTCGAGGTAGCCTTCGTCGAGCGCCACGTATTCGGCGGCGTCGGCGTAAGAGCTCCAGATGGCGTGCAGCCGGGCCGAAGCCCGGCGGTACTTTTCCCGGTTGGGGTGCATGAAGATCCCCCGCGGGCAGCGCCGGTACGCTTCCTTGATGTTCATGGCCGAACGCACGCCGAACCGGCGCGCTTCGTAGCTGCACGTGGCGACGACGCCGCGCTCGTCGGGCAGCGCGCCGATGATCAGCGGCCGGCCTTTCAGGGCCGGGTTGTCGCGGATCTCGACTGCGGCGTAGAACGCGTCCATGTCGACGTGGATGACGGTCCTTTGTATGGGCGTCTTTACGGCCGCTTGCGTCATGATCCCCCCTCCTTTTTCCCCGTGGCTGCCCGTACGCACCGCCTGACGGTCCTTTTCCCCGGAAGCGGGCCGGCCGCTTCCGGGCGACGGGCGCGCCGTTTCCCTTCGCCGAGACGCCAAGACGGCTTCCCGTCGCTCCTTTACGGAAACAGCGTCAGCTGTTCGCCGCGGCCCCATTGATGCCGCGACATGTCGATGCGGCCGTCGGCGAGGAACGTGACGCCTTCCGCTTCCAGCATACTGCGCTGCCGCTCCCGCCCGCCGAAGGCGAAGTCGGGCGCCAGCGTTCCCGTCTTGTTCACGACTCTGTGGCAGGGGAGATCCTGTTCCGCTCTGACGCGGGACATCACGTGTCCCGCCTCGCGGGCGGCGCCGGGCATTCCCGCCATTTCCGCGACCTGACCGTAGGTGGCGACTTTCCCTCTGGGAATGGCCGCCACGATCTTATGGACGGCCCGTTCAAAGGCCGGCGTGATGTCTCGCCCGCAAATTTTTCGTTTCTCATCGGTTCGCCTCCTGTTTGATCGTCTGCGCAAAACGGCGCCTGCGCGGTCGAAAATCAATTTGTCATCAACAAAGTTATTTAGACACTATGAGTATCTCATTCGCGCCTGACAAAGTCAATACGGCCGGTTTCTTCCCGCGGGACGGAGATGCGCCGCGCGCAGTTCGTACGGCTGTCGCGTCGCCGAAAGCGAGTCCGGCAAAGAAACAAGAGAAATTAACGATGATATGTCAATAGCCAATAAAAATGTCACCATAACTGCTCATTAAAAAAGTCACCCCCTCACACTCTCATCACAGCAAGACACCTCGAAAGAACTCCCCATCGTGCCGCCATAACAACGTCTACGCGAACGTACA
>NZ_RAWT01000037.1:0-27942 GCF_003612005.1 Pyramidobacter sp. CG50-2 | reverse complement strand
TTGCGAGACGTTGAGTTAACCGGTACTAATACACCGAGGCCTTAACCTGTTTCAGTTTCGTGCTGTTCGAGAGAAGAGAAACGAAAAGAAGAAACGAAAAAGAGAAACGAAAAAAGAACAACGAAAAGGTTTCGCTTTCGCACTGGCTGTGGACGCGTCCATGGCAGTTGCGGAAGTCGGATTGAACAGAGATACTGGTGATAAATGCGGAGGGGGTCCACCCGGTCCCATGCCGAACCCGGCAGTTAAGCCCTCACGCGCCGATGGTACTGCGATTCGCTTCGCGGGAGAGTAGGTCGTCGCCCGTGTCTCTGTTTTTTTCTTCCTTACTTCTTCCTTCTTCTCTTTTTCTCTTCCTTTCTCCGCTCGAAAATCTTCGCTTAAAAATCTTCGCTCAAAAATCGCCGGCCCGCTGCGGAAAATCTTTCCCGCCGCGGGCCGGCCTTTTTTATAAACTCTGCTCGCTTCGGCCTTGTGATGTTTCTCTTGTCCTCTTTGGCTGTCCTCTTTGGCTTTCTTTCGCCTTCTTTAGTTTTCTCTTGTTTTCGCTGTCGGCGGATGGGCCCTCCATGTCAGGGAACTCCGCTGATTTTTTTGTTTCTTGGGCTAATCCTGTATTTTTCTGTGCTTGCTTCATCATGATGAAAAATACAGTATACAAAAATCAATTTTGCTCGATAATTTTTTTTCGATGTTTTTCTTTTAAGATAAATCACAAACTTTTATTGCATTCGTGATAGAATTTGAATCACATAGGGGAATTGCTGTGTCTTTTATGTGGTCGTCGTAACGTGGGCTTCGAGGGAGAGTGTGTTGGTTTCACGGCTGGATGGGGTTGCAAAGGGAAAAGGGTGAATCCCTTTCGATTTTTATCGATACAGCAGATCCTAATTATCATCAAGGGGGAGTTTCGAAATGGCAAAACGTTGGAAGACTATGGATGGCAATATGGCCGCAGCGCACGTCAGTTATGCGTTCACTGAGGTCGCCGCGATTTATCCCATTACGCCTTCTTCGCCGATGGCCGAAGACTGCGACGAATGGGCGGCCCAGGGGAGAAAGAATATTTTTGGCAGGGTCGTCGAGATCTCGGAAATGCAGTCCGAAGCGGGCGCGTCAGGCGCTGTGCACGGTTCTTTGAGCGCCGGATCCTTGACGACGACTTTTACGGCTTCGCAGGGATTGCTGTTGATGATCCCCAATATGTATAAAATCGCCGGCGAACGCCTGCCTGCCGTTTTCGACGTCAGCGCCCGTGCCCTGGCGACGCATGCCCTCTCGATCTTTGGCGACCATGGCGACGTGATGGCTTGTCGCGGCACAGGATTTGCGATGTTGGCTTCCTCCAGCGTACAGGAAACCATGGATCTGACCGCCGTTTCTCATCTGACGGCCATCAAGGCGCGCGTGCCTTTCCTGAACTTTTTCGACGGCTTCCGCACTTCGCACGAGGTCCAGAAGATCGAGGTGCTGGACTACGACGATCTGGCGAAGCTGGTCGATTATGACGCGATTGCCGAGTTCAAGGCCGACTCTTTGAATCCCGAGCATCCTTACACCAAGGGGACCGCGCAGAATCCGGACATTTTCTTCCAGGCGCGCGAAGCCTGCAACCGTTTTTACGATGAGCTGCCCGAGACGGTCGCGCAGTACATGGAGCAGATTTCCGCTCTGACGGGACGCGAGTACCATCCGTTCAACTACTACGGCGATCCCGAAGCGGAACGGGTGATCGTCTGCATGGGTTCCGCCTGTCAGGCGGCCGAGGAAACGGTCGATTACCTGATGGCCCGCGGCGAGAAGGTTGGTCTGGTCATCGTCCATCTGTATCGTCCGTTCAGTCCCAAATATTTCTTCAGGGGCCTTCCGGCCACTGTCAAAAAGATCGCCGTGCTCGACCGCTGCAAAGAACCGGGCGCGTTGGGCGAACCTCTGTATCAGGACGTTTGCGCTCTGTTCGAGGAATACGCCGAAGCCGAGCGTCCGCTGGTCGTCGGCGGCCGTTACGGCTTGGGTTCCAAGGACACGACGCCGACGCAGATCAAGGCGGTGTTCGACAATCTGAAGAACTACAAGCCGGTCAATCATTTCACGGTCGGCATCAACGACGACGTGACCTATCATTCGCTGCCTCTGGGCGAGACGGTCAACGCCGCTCCGGAAGGAACGATCCGCTGCAAGTTCTGGGGCCTCGGTTCCGACGGCACGGTCGGCGCCAACAAGAACGCCATCAAGATCATCGGCGACAACACCGATCTCTATGCCCAGGGCTATTTCTCTTACGACTCCAAGAAGTCGGGCGGCATCACCGTTTCGCACCTCCGCTTCGGCAAAAAGCCCATCAAGTCGACCTATCTCATCGAGAACGCCGACTTTGTGGCCTGCCACAAGCAGGAGTATCTGCACCAGTATGATGTGACTGCCGGCTTGAAGAAGGGCGGCGTGTTCCTTCTGAATACGCAGTGGACCGGCATGGATGCCCTCGAAGCCAATGTCCCGGCCAAGGTCAAGCGTTATCTGGCCAAGAACGACATTCAGTTCTACGTGATCGACGGTACGGACATCGCTCAGAAAATCGGCCTGGGCAACCGCACCAACATGGTCATGATGTCGGCCTTCTTCAAGCTGGCCAACGTCATTCCCATGGAAGACGCCGTCAAGTACATGAAAGACGCCATTCAGAAGTCCTACGGCCGCAAAGGCGAAGATATTATCAACATGAACAATGCGGCGGTCGATCAGGGCTACGGCGCTCTGAAGAAGATCGATATCCCCGCGGCCTGGGCCGAGGCGGCCGACGCTCCCAAGACCGAAGCTGCCGGTTGCTGCGAAGAGCGTCCTGATTTCATCAGGGATATCGTCGATCCGATTAACGCTCAGGAAGGCGACAAACTGCCCGTCAGCGCTTTTGTCGGCATCGAGGACGGACGCTTCCCCAACGGCACTTCCGCTTTCGAGAAACGCGGCGTTGCCGTTTTCGTTCCCGAGTGGAACAAGGACAAGTGCATCCAGTGCAACCAGTGCGCGATGGTCTGCCCGCACGCGACCATTCGCCCCGTGCTGCTCGATGAGGATGAAGCCGCTCACAAGCCGGCCGGTTTCGAGACGCTGCCGGTGAAGACCCCCAAGGAGCTTGCCGGCCTTCAGTTCCGCATGCAGGTGAGTCCGCTTGACTGCCTTGGCTGCGGCAACTGTGCCGATATCTGCCCCGTAAAGGCTCTGGAGATGAAACCGCTGGCCTCTCAGATGGCTCAGGCGGAGAACTGGCATTTCGGCGTCGATCATGTCAGCGACAAGTCCGACCGCGTCAACACTCACAATATGAAGAACAGCCAGTTTGCCATGCCCTACTTCGAGTTCTCGGGTGCCTGCGCCGGCTGCGGCGAGACTCCCTACGCCAAGCTGGTCACGCAGCTTTTCGGCGACCGCATGATGATTGCCAACGCTACGGGCTGCTCGTCCATTTGGGGCGCTTCCGCTCCCAGCATGCCTTACACGACCAACGTGCTTGGACAGGGCCCCGCGTGGGCGAACTCCCTGTTCGAGGACAACGCTGAATACGGTTACGGCATGGCAATGTCCGTCAAGAACAGCCGCAACGATCTGACGGCGAATGTCGAAGCGCTGCTTGCGTCAGACAAGCTGCCTGAAGAAGTTCGCAAGGCTCTGCAGGGATGGTACGACGTTCGCAACGACGCAGCCGGCAGCAAGGCCGCAGCTGAGATGGTGTACGAGGTGCTCGACTGCGATCTCGGCGAGAAAGAGCTGAACGCCAAACTGACTCGCGTCAGCGACCTGGCTGACTATCTTGTCAAGAAGTCCATCTGGATCTTTGGCGGTGACGGCTGGGCATACGATATCGGCTTCGGCGGTCTGGATCACGTCCTTGCCAGCGGCGAGAACGTCAACGTTCTTGTTTTCGACACCGAAGTGTACTCCAACACAGGCGGCCAGTCTTCCAAGGCCACGCCGACTTCCGCTGTCGCCAAGTTTGCCGCGGCCGGCAAGAAGGTTGCCAAGAAGGATCTTGGCCGTATTGCCATGACCTATGGTTACGTCTATGTGGCTCAGTGTGCCATGGGCGCCGACAAGAACCAGCTGGTCAAGGTGCTGAGCGAGGCGGAGGCTTACGACGGGCCGTCGCTGATCATCTGCTACGCGCCCTGCATCAACCACGGTCTGAAGGCTGGCATGGGCAAGAGCCAGGAGCAGGAGAAGAAGGCTGTGGAAGCCGGTTACTGGCATCTGTATCACTACAATCCCGAGCTTGAAGAACAGGGAAAGAATCCTTTCGTCCTCGATTCCAAGGAGCCCAAGGCTTCGTTCCGTGACTTCCTGATGAGCGAGAGCCGCTATACCTCGCTGGCCAAAACCAATCCTGAAATGGCAGAGCAGCTCTATGCGAAGGCCGAGCGCGACGCCAAGAGACGTTACTGCGTGTACAAGAGCCTGGCTGAGGCCAAGCCTCTTGAAGCAAAATAGCTTGAACAGACCATAACATATACAGAGGCAGGCGCCGAGATCTTCGGCTCCTGCCTCTGTTGTGAATAGGAGCGTTTTTTGCGGAGCGGCCTTATGCTGTTTCTTATATTGATTCCTGGCGCGGCGGATAATGTGCGCAGAGCATGAAGAAGTTCCGGTCCTGATCGTGAAGGTCATGAAAAAACTCGATATGCAGAGGTGGGGAACATGAATTATATCCAGACCACGAAGAAGTCGGCGGGGAGCAGATAAAGATGGCCCCGAGAAAAGCGATCATCGATATCGGCACCAACTCGATCAAGTTCTGTCTGGCAGAAGGAACCGGAGCAGGAGGGTACAGAGTCGTCAAGGACGTGAATGACATAGTCTGTCTTGGCGAAGGTCTGAAGGACAGCGGCTGTATCGGCGCGGAGGTGCTGGAGCGCAACGCGCGGTCCGTGGCGAATTTTGCAGAGGAAGCGAGAGCGACCGGAGCTGATGAGATCGTCGCCGTGGGGACAATGGCTTTGCGCGCCGCCAAGAATGCCGCAGATTTTACCGCCCGCGTCAAAGAGCTCTGCGGTGTGGAGGTGCATGTGCTCGCCGGCGAAGAAGAAGCCCAGCTTTCCTGCATGGCGGTCATGTCGGGCATCAAAGGGGCCGCTGAGGCCGATCTGATGATGATGGACAGCGGCGGCGGCAGTACGGAGTTTATTTTTAGCAAAGCCGGCAAAGTAGTGAGAAAGTTCAGTCTCGACGTGGGGGCCGTCCGCTTTACCGAGCAGTACTTTTCGAAGACGCCCGTCGCCGCGAGTAAACTGGCGGAAGCGCAGGCGGCCATCAAAAAGGAACTGGCCGGCGGCGGCGTCGCCGGCCCCGCGGCGTTTCTGGTCGGCATGGGCGGCACGGTCACCAGCATGGCTTCGGTAAAGCATAAAATGGCGCAATATGATCCCGACGTGATTCAGGGATCCACGTTGAGTCTCGATGAAATAAACGCTCAGGTTGCGGACTATGCAGCCAAGACACTGGAGCAGCGCCGCGGGATCGTGGGGTTGCAGCCCAAACGCGCGGACGTGATCCTGGCCGGCGCCTGCATCGTCAAGGCCGTTCTCGAACTGACCGGCGCTAACGAAATTACGGTCAGCAGCCGCAATCTGCGTCACGGCCTTCTGTTAAGGTTGTTTTGTGATCCGAACAGCGAGGCAGAGTCCTGAAAAACGCTCCTTTTCAATAAAGAAGCAAGTGCAGATCCGGACAATCGAAAAGCAGCCTGAAGCGAAGGCCGTCTCAAGCGATTTTGAGACGACCTTCGCTGCGTATTCTGGCTGACGCGTGGCATGAGTTCCTGTCTATCAAGAATTGGTATGAGTGATGAAAAGCATTGAAACATAATGATTGACAAAGGAATTGCGAATCATATAACACTTTTTTTGTTGTTCTTGACCTTCAAGCCTTTCGATTATATCAAATCATTATACAACAACTTCAGTTATAGTAATGATTTGCAAAAGTATGAGCGGTCCCGCAAAAGAGGAATAACGAAAAATTATCAAGGGCTAGGAGATCATTATTAGAAAAAACGATGAAGGTTGTCTATAATACCCGTAATCAATAAAAAAAGCCCTCGTGGAGAATAGATTGGAGGGCGCAAATATATTGCTCGTTTGTGATGTGAATTTACGTCTCTAGAGGGGAAGGAGGCAAGCCAATGGATGAGAAATCGGTAGAATATATGACTTTTGAGAGCAGTCCGGTACTGATAGCTATCTGTCGGCAGGCCTTGCCGACGGTAACGGGACAGATTATCCTGGTTCTGTACAATATGGCGGATATGTTTTTTATCGGCATGACGGGCAGCGACGCAAAGTTGACCGCAGTGACAATCTGTATGCCGGCTTTGATGTTTTTATCGGCTATTTCCAACTTGTTCGGCGTCGGAGGGGCCAGCGAAATCTCCCGTGCTCTTGGCCGGCGTCAGCGGGCACATGCTGCGGCGACGGCGGCGTTTGTGTTTTGGGCGTGTCTGCTGGGCACGGCGCTGTATTCGGCCGGCTTATGGCTCTTCATGGATGTTTGCATTGATCTGCTTGGCGGCACGGCCTCCGAAGTACACGGTTATACCCGCACGTACCTTGTTTTTACAGTTGTCTTTGGGGGCGCGGGCGCGTCGATGAGCGCGCTTCTGGCGCATTTATTGCGTTCGGAGGGACGAAGCCTTCAGGCAAGCGTGGGTATTATGGCCGGCGGCGTGTTGAATATCCTGCTCGATCCTCTGTTCATGTTCTGGCTCATGCCCGCCGGCGAAGAAGTCGCTGGCGCTGCGCTGGCGACGGCGCTGTCGAATTTTGCAGCGGCCGGTTATTTCCTCTTTGTCATTTGGAAAAGGAAGGGTTCGTCAATTTTATGCTTCAGGCTGAACCGCTATGCGTTCAGCGGCGGCATCGTGAGGTGCGTCCTTTCTACAGGTTCTCCGGCATGCGTCATGACGCTCTTCGAGAACATTTCTTATGCGATTTTGGGCAATTTGATGGCGCTTCATGGAACAACTGCCCAGGCGGGGATCGGCGTTGCTAAAAAAGTCAATATGCTGGCTCACTGCATCACTCGAGGTATGGCACAGGGAGTTTTGCCGTTAATTGCATACAATTATGCGGCCAAGAATTTCAAACGCATGAAATCTATCGTTCACACTGCAAAATTGATTTCAGTGGCGCTGGCTGTCTTTTACACGGGGATTTGTCTCCTTTTCAGCTCGGAGCTGATCGGCATTTTCATTCAGGAAGGCTCGTCCTCGCTGAGATATGGCACGTCGTTTCTTAAGATCCTCAGCATTGGCGGTCCTTTTTCCGCATATGCCTATTCGATCATTTCTTTCTTTCAAGCAGTCAATTGCGGGCAAAAGTCGTTCATATTGGCCATTTTGCGTAAGGGTGTGCTGGATGTCCCGCTGATGTTTTTACTCAGACTGTTCGCTCCGATCTACGGTCTTGTATGGGCGACGCCTATTGCAGACGGCGTATGCTGCATTGCCGCGATTATGTTTTTCCTGAAATTTATTGCGCATCGGAGAGAAAAGCTTGCGCATCGGAGTGAAAATTTTTGTGTCGCTTTGGGAGTGAATTCTAGCGATTCATGAAGAAATGGTATATATTAGGATTGTCGTTTAAGGAGGCAGCGACGTTTTCCAAAATACGTTTCTCGAGTGTTTTGAGTGAGGTCGTTTTGAGTGAAGAAAGAAGATTGTGCTGATGGTGGACTCAAGATTCTATTCTCTTCTGAAAGTGGCGGAATTGGGCAATTATACGAGAGCTGCGGAGCAGCTGTCTCTGACACAGCCGGCGGTGAGTCAGCACATTCGTTCGCTGGAAGACGAGTTTAAAGTTAAAATCTTTGAACGAAGCAATAATAAACTGCATATAACTCATGAGGGAGAAATCGTTCTGAAGTACGCCAAGCGTATTCTGGCGCTGATAAGCAACCTTCATCGTGCGCTGAACAACGAAAAGCTCCAGCTCAAGTCTCTGACGCTTGGCATTACTCATACAGCGGAGAGCAACGCTATCGCCGAAGCTTTAGCGAAATACGCCAACAGCCGCGGCGGCATCAGCCTGAAGATCATCACCGATGTGGCGGCGAACCTTTATGACAAGCTGAAAAACTATGAAATAGACCTGGCAGTGGTGGAGGGGCGCACGAACGATTCCGCGCTGGTCCATCTCACGCTTGACAGCGACTGCTTGGTATTGGTCGTGGGACCTCAGCATCCTTTGATACGGAAAAGCATCGTGACGGTCGACGATCTGAAAAAGGAACGCATGATCCTGCGGCTCCCGGACTCGGGAACGCGCAACCTCTTTGTCGCCGCATTGGAAGCGCAAAATATGTCTATCTGCGATTTCAACGTGATGCTGGAGATCAACAATATCGCCACCATCAAGGATCTGATTCGGCACAATCTTGGCGTTTCGGTATTAGCGCGCAGCACCTGCTTGGACGAATTGAAAAAGAAAAAAATCGCGGTGCGCCCTATCGAGCATCTCAGCATGGAGCGCGAGATCAATATCGTCTATCTGCGTGATTTCGAACATCAGGGCATCCTCAAGGACATTGTCAGAAGTTATGACGAAGTGCGGGGTAGAATAGAAACGTGAGCAAGTCCACGCGCCCGCCGCAAGTTTTAAACGCGGGCGGCGGGAACTTATTTCGCAAGTGATGGCCCTGCGAAGAGGCCGCCTCAAGTGATTTTTGAGACGGCCTCTTTTTTATCTATGGAAGGTTTTTATTGAACGCCGAACGGCGCCAGACCGCCTCGGCAGGGCCGGGGTACCCCGGATCGCTCAGCTTCAACGAGCAAATAACGGAGCGAGCGGAAACCGACCGCCATGAAAGGATTGCGGGAAGCCCCGCGCGAGTAGTTTCGCTGCGTCCGGCGGCCGCCTGAAATCATCAAGAAAATCTTTGCTCGGAAGGCAGCCGCGGCGATGCTGAAGTTGTGCGCGTCGCGCGCAGCGGAAGCTCCCAGGCGCGCGCCTCCAGCGCGTTTGCAGCGCGAAACGGGGCTGCTGAAAATTTTTGTCGGAAACAGATGAATTCACTGTCCGAAACAGGTATAATGGGTGCGTTATAATGGAGTTGTGTTATGGCTTTCCTGATGCAGAACGAACATTCTGTGTGATTGGGCCTTGAGAAAGGTGAGGAGTTGACGAGTGCTCTTGGACCGCTTGGATAAAAAAAACAGCCGCAGAGTTTTTTGGAGCTTGATGGGTTCGATGATTTTGGCGACGGCCGGCGTGATCTCTCTGGCAGTTTTCAAAGCCGAAGATTTGCCCGACTATAAAGATTTTCCGCTTTCCGCTTTTTTCCCTTCTCTTGAAGCGCGTGCGGCTCTGGCTCAGGGGCAGATGGTCCAGCTTGAGCGGGAAAATACCAGCGGCGTTATCTCGCCGCTGCTTCCGGATTCTCCTGAATTTGAAGAGAGCGGCCTGATGCTGGATGAGGTCGTTCCCGAGGAAGACCCTCTTGGCGGCGGAAGGCTGGCGATCCTTCCCGCGATGAATGAAGATCGGTCTTTTGACCAGCCGTTGCCGGTGCACGATCCTTTTATGACGTTGTCCCTTTCGGAGCTGAGCAATCAGAAAACCGACGACGGCAGCGTCATTGTCCGGCTGCTGGGCGAGAAAGACGAGATGGACGAAGATATTGACGAGCGTCCTTGGCTGGAGCACACCGTCGGCCAGGGCGAGCGGATGGTCGACATCTCGCGGAAGTACGGGATTCTTGTCGCGACGATCAGCAAGGCCAACAGCATCAGCAATCCTGACCGGCTTTCGTTGGGACAGGTCCTCTTGATTCCGCGCACGGAAGACTTGCTGGAAGACGTCTTGGAAGAACAAAAGAGCCGCACCGAGGAAAAACTCGCTTCCAAACAGAGAGCTGATCCGGTAAAATACCGGAAGTACACGGTAAAGCCGGGCGACTCTCTGTGGACCATTGCCAGCGCGAATAATCTCAGCATCGATTCTCTTTATGGAACCAATATCCTCCGCACGCCGGATCGTCTTTCTCCCGGCGTTGTCCTGCGCATTCCCAATCAGGACGGATTGAGCGTCAAGATTGCCAAAGGGCAGACTTTGAACGCGCTTGCAAAAAAGTACGGCGTCGCCGAGAGAGCGATCCGCATGGCGAACGGATTGGCCGACAAGGTGGAACTGAACGCCGGTCAAGAGGTATTTATCCCCGGCGCAAGCCGGTCCATTGCCGTATATCGAGGCAGTTCGAGCGGCGGCGGCATGTCGCGCACGGCCCCTCCCGTTGCCAAAGCCGCCAGCGGAGCGGCGGGCCGTTTTTCCTGGCCGGTGGTGGGAAAAATCTCCAGTCCGTTCGGCTGGCGCCGGCATCCGATCCGACGTGCCAGGCTTTTCCACGCCGGCATAGACATACGCGCGCCCCGGCATACTCCCATACGCGCTTCGCGGGGAGGCCAGGTTATTTTCTCCGGCTGGATGAACGGTTATGGACGGACGGTCATTATCCGTCATGACAGCACGTATACGACTTTGTACGGCCACTGCCAGTCGTTGATGACCCGCAAGGGGCAGAACGTGAAAAAAGGGACCGTGATCGCCACAGTGGGGTCGAGCGGGCGCGCTACGGGGCCGCATGTCCATTTCGAAGTCCGCCGCAGCGACAGTCCGACGAACCCGATGAGTTATCTGCGCTGAAAACAGTGAAAGACAAGAGGAGCGAGTGACATGAAAAAAGTAGGAATCGTTTTACTTTTGTGCAGTCTTCTGGGAAGCGCCGCGGGCGCTGCTACGGACACGACGGCGGCGAAACAGATCGATCGTCTGGAAAACGCGATTTATGGTTCAGTGCGTTCAGGCGGTCTGATTTCGAGGCTCGACAGCGTAGAGAAGGATCTTTACGGCACGAAACTGCAAGGCACGTTGGCGGAGCGCGAGTCAGCTCATGTCGATTACCTTGAGAAGGGAACCGAAGGGCAGCCGTCGCTTCTGTACAAGATGAGCGTGGCCGAATGGGGCCTTGAGATTTCTAATAATGCCGATAAGCCGCTTATCGAGCGGATTCCCGTTGTTGAAAAAAGACTCGAAGGAAGCTCCATGGAAGACAAACCCATGGCGATGCGGGTGGAACGAGTGCTCGGTATGGTCGTCTCCGATCCCGTCGCTTCCGAGCCCGTCGAGGTTCCCGCAGGAACGGTCGTCCGCCTGCAGCTGATGGAAACCTTGAAACCTTCCGTCACCAAAAAGGGCGATCGGGTTTTGCTGAAACTCACGCATAATCTTATCGTGAACCATAGACTCGTCGCGCCTGTGGGAGCCCCCGCGGAAGGGATCGTCACGTCAGTCAAAAAACCGCGCAGTTTTGGCCGCCCGTCGGAGATCCGGATCTCGGTGAAGTCTTTGAAGACGCTGGGGGATCCGATTTTGCCCCTGAGCGAAGGCGAAGCCTCCAAAAAGGCGACGGAGTTTGAGGCCAGTTATGCGGCGGCGGCGGGAACGAGCCTTGTGGGCGCACTTGCATTGGGGCCGTTGGGGCTGGCGGGCGGATTCTTTATCCGCGGCAACGCCAAAGAAGTGCCGGCGGGGGCCATCATGTACTCTGAAACCGAAAAAAGCGTCTCGGTACCTGCATATCCGATCCCTGCCTCTTTGGGAGCGTTGGCGAACGATAAATATGTCGATGTCCTGAGCGGCAAAACCGTGAATCTGCAGAAAGTGAACGAAGAAAAAACGAAAGTGGAGGACGCCGCGGAGCCCCCTAAAAAGGCGACCGAGATTGACAACCTCTAAACAGTAAGGGACTTTGGAAAGGAATGGTCATGTGCGGCGGAATTGTATAAGAGCCCTGGTCGTCGTATTCGTTGCGCTTGCACTAGCCCTCTGGGGAAGAGCTCTGAGACGCGATCTCGATGTGATCGGGGCCCTTGTCGATACCGGCAAGGAATTGAGCTGGGAAATAGGCGGCGTTACCGCGGTTCGCAACGTCGGCAAAGACCAGTGGAGGATCAGCGCGGAGAAAGTTGTGCGTGACCATCCTGTGGAACATTTGAACAAAATCTCAAGCCAGATCATGGGGCCATCCGGTCTGCGCACGATCAACGCCCCCAACGGAACCTACGATCATGAAAACGGTACGTTGACGTTGCGCGATGCCGACGGAATATGGCAGCGCCCTGAGCATCCTTTCGAGTGGAAGACGCCGGAAGCTCGCTGGGAGCAAAAAAACGACGTGTGGAATTTCCCTCGGGGAGTGACCGTAAGCGGCGACGTTTATACGTTGGTCTGCAAGAATGCGGTTATGGACGGACAACGCAAAATATGTGTCAAAGATGGATGCATACGGTGGTGGAGTGAATGACGAAATATTCGACGTGTCTCGGGGGGCTCGTGCTCGCTTTTTCTCTGCTGGCGCCGACGAATGACGTTTGGGCGGCGCAGAAAAAGCTGCCTGAGGTCACGGACACGCTGCCTGTCGTCCTCGAGGCGGACGGCATCGAGTTTGACGAAGTCAATCATCTTGCCACCGCGCGAGGTCACGCCGTGGTGCGTTATACCGATCTGGTGTTCCGCGCGGATCGGGTGACGCTGGATTCGGAGACGAATGTGATCAGAGCGTTTGCCTCTGCCGGAAAGAAAATCAAAGTCCAGCGTCAAAATGCGGACACGTTGGCGGGCGACTTTCTTGAGTATCATCTGAATGATTCGACAGGATATCTCGAAGGAGCCGAAGGATCGTCGAAAGTTCCTTACGGTGCCGTTTACATCAAGGGAGCGCGCGTCGAAGTTGCGGATCCGCAGACGGCCCACGAGAAAAAATGGCTGCGGGGAAAGTATCTGCGGGGAAGCGCTCCGGACAGCGCTGTCGTGCGTTGGAACAGCGCTTCATATACGACCTGCAAGCAGGATCACCCCCATTATTTGCTTCGTTCCAAGAAAATCGTCATGGTGCCGGGGAAGTATATCGTGCTTCATCATCCCCGGGTTTATGCAGGTTCTGCGTATCTGTTCACGATGCCGTTCAATATGGTCGTCAATCAAAAGCCAAAAGCGAAAAACGTCGTGACGATCATGCCGAACTATGACAGCGACAAACACTTGGGACTGGAAGCGCGTTCGACCTTTTCCTGGGACGCCGGACAGCTTGCCCTCGGGGCGGGGATCTGGCAGGAAGGCATGTTCGAGTATCAGGCGCGCGTCGATCAACAGGTGGCCCCGTGGCTGTCTCTGTATGCGGGAGACAATCATCAGTACGACAGCAATACGGACGAGACCAAGTCCCGTCCCTTCTGGGGGGCGGCGCTGGCGCGTTCCGGCTGGGCCATGGACATCGGCTGGGCTCAGAGGGAAAAACGTTCGATCATAAGAAAGCCTGGTCAGAAAGAATATGAAACGACGCTTTGGCGCGACCCGGAAGTGGAACTGACCTCCCCCTGGGTCGGACTTCATATTGGCGACTTCTCTCAATATGCTCGCTTCAAGGGAAACTGGGGGAGATTTCAGGAAACGGGAGTCGATCGAAAAGGGTATCAGGGCGATTTTATCGAGCGTTACGGCTGGGGGATCGATTATTACACCGAATATCCCTTTCGGCTCGGCGCCTGGACCGTCTCTCCCTTCTTCAAAGGCGACTACTGGAATTACGGCTATAAGAACGACGGCAGCGACCGCCAGATCGTGACGATCGGGACATTGGGCGTCAGGGCATCTTGCGGCGGCTTTGAGATCGGCTCTGCATTCGAGCAGAAAAGGGTGTCGGGGCGTTCCGCGTTTGGCAACGGTTGGGACCGCAATTATGATACGGACACCTTTTATCAGCGCGTGGGCGTAAAGATCGGGCCTTCTCTTACGTTTGCGGTACAGGGAGTTTTTGATCTGACCGGCAATAAGAATGAACTGTCTTCCATGGGGTACATCCTGACTTACGACAACAGCTGCTGTACGCGTTGGGAGCTGACGGTGAACGACGATCTGACGGACAGCAACAACAACGACTGGATCACGTTATCCTTTGCCATCACGGCGTTCCCCGACAGCCGGTTCAAGATCGGCAACGAGAACTTGAGCAATCCCTTTGGGCGTCCCGGCGGTTTGGCTGTGCGCCGGCAGCGCTATAAACCGACCCTTATGGAAAAGGACGGCACGGAACAGGCGGAAAACGCGGAGATCGCGATGCCTGAATTCGATGTCTAGAGAGAGCTTTGTACAGAAACGATAAATCAGGCCATGCCGGTTGAGCTGTACCGGCATGGCCTGATTTATCGTTTGCGATCGATGAAATCTGAAAAACGACGCGAAGCGGCGTACTTTCTTGCTCCAAAAATTGCACAAACGGAAACGAGTGGGATATAATAGAAAAGAGGCACAGCCCATCATGCTGAGCCTCTCGGCGTTTTTATATCGCGGTCCGCAAAGAGTTGGGCCGTTGGAACTATTTGACTTTGATCTTGCGAATCTTGAGCTTGCGGATTCCCATCGGGACCTTGACGGGCACTTCGTCGCCCACCCTTTTGTTCATCAGGGCTCGCCCTACGGGGCTCACGGAAGAAATGAGACCCTTTTCCGGATCGGATTCTTCCGAGCTGACAATGGAGTAGACGAACTCCTTGTTGTGGGTGATATCCATGATGGTCACGGTCGTTCCCACCGAAACGTGCGAATTGTCCAAACTGGCCGAATCGATGATTTTGGCGCGTGAAAGCTGATATTCCATGACTTGGATCTTGCCTTCGAGTTTTGCCTGGTCGTCCTTGGCCGCGGCATATTCGGCATTTTCGCTGAGATCGCCGAAAGAACGGGCCTCTTCGATCCTGCGGGCGATTTTATAACGTTCTTCGCTTCTGAGCTGTTTTAATTCGGTGCTCAGTTTGTCATAGCCTTCCTGAGTCATTAAAACAGCGTCGTCGTTGTGCTTGTGTTCTGCCACTTTTATACCTCCAGTTGGGGAAAGAAAGATTGAAATGCAAAGATGCCTTATACAATACTATTCTAGCAGAATTGTTCTTTCATTGCGAGAGCCATCGCAAAAATCATAGACAAGGAATGTTGAGATGAAAAATAATTCGAAGAGTGCAATATCAACGCAGCCCGCAACGGCGTCGCCCCAGAGAAAGGGCACCAAAGGGACGTACAGCCGGCGCACGATCAGCGAAAAGGGGACGGCAATGAACGTCTCACGCGCAGCCTATGCCCGCAGAAGAAAGATCGCCTCCGCGCCGACTGAAACGCTGAAGTTTATTCCTCTGGGCGGCCTGGGGGAGATCGGCAAGAACATGTACGCCATAGAGTACGAAAATGACATTGTGGTGATCGATGCCGGTCTGATGTTTCCCGATGAGGAGATGCTGGGCATCGACTTTGTCATTCCCGACATCTCCTATCTCGAAGAAAATCGAAAAAAAATCCGCGGCATCCTGATCACCCATGGGCATGAGGACCATATCGGCGCGCTGCCGTTCGTGCTGCCCAAGCTGGACGTCCCCGTGTACAGCGCCAAGCTTACTCTGGGCATGATCGAGGGGAAGATGCTGGAAGCCGCGCCGCGGTACAAGCCGCGGCTGGTGGAGGTCAAGGCCGGAGAAACCGTTGCGCTTGGCGTTTTCAAGGTTACGTTCATTTCCGTCTGTCACTCGATCCCCGACGCTTTGGGGATCGCCGTCGAGACCCCCCTCGGCGTCGTGCTCCATACGGGCGATTTCAAGTTCGATCCCACGCCTGTCGACGAACACGTCACCGATTACGCCGCTTTCGCCGAACTGGGGCGGAAGGGCGTGCTGCTCATGGCTTCCGACTCCACGAATGCTGAACGCGAAGGTTTTACAAAATCCGAAAAGTCGTTGATCGGGTCCATCGACAATCTTTTCCGTACCTACCGCAACCGGCGCGTCATCATTTCCGCTTTCGCCAGCAACCTTCATCGCGTCCAGCTGGTCCTTGACGCGGCGGCGCGCTTCAACAGGAAGGTCGTCTTCGCCGGGCGCAGCATGGTCAACAACGTCGAGCTGGCAATACGTCTGGGCTATATAAAGGCTGATCCCGAGACCGTCGTCCCTCTTGCCGAGATGGATTCTTACAACGATTCCCATCTTGTCGTGATGACGACCGGCAGTCAGGGAGAACCCTTTTCCGGGCTTGTTTTGATGAGCAAAGGCGCTCATCATCGAGTCAAGCTTGACAGCAAGGATGTGGTGGCCCTTTTCGCCAATCCCATTCCCGGCAACGAAAAATTGGTCAGCAACACCATCAACAGACTTTTTGAACTGGGATGCGAAGTCCTGTACGGCAGGGAGGCGGGGCTGCATGTTTCCGGACACGCCTCCAGAGAAGAGCTGAAAATGCTTCTCAGCATGGTGAAGCCTCGATATTTCGTTCCCGTTCACGGCGAATATCGCATGCAGATCCGCCACTCGCAGCTGGCCGAAGAAGTGGGGATCCCCGAAAAAAATGTTTTCATCATGAACAATGGCGACATCCTTTCCATCACGCGGAATTCGGCCGGGGTCAAAAGCAAAGCGCCGGCCGGCGCCGTGCTGGTAGACGGTATGGCGCTGGGGGAGAAGGAAGGCTCGATCCTGAAGGAACGTCAGGAACTTTCGGAGAACGGGGTCCTCGTGGTCTCGATCACGCTTGACAAGAAAGGACGTCTTGTCGGCGAGCCTTGTTTCGAGAGTTACGGCCAGATCCATTTCAAGGACGCGGAAGGGATGCGTCAGGAGTTTTCCGAAGCCGTCCGCCGCGCTTTGAAACGCGAGGCTTTGGAAGACGACGAGCTTTTGAAAAAGCAGATTTCCCTGCGATGCAAGGAGCTGCTGAGGAAGTACATGCGCAGCGCCTCCGCTGTGATTCCGTTGATCGCAAGGTTATAACGAGACATTGAGATTCGTTCAGAGCTTTTAGGCTCTGAACGAATTTTCTGGCGGATAAATTCTGTGAAACGGGTGAAAGTGATGACTCCATTTATTTCCAGCCTTTCGCAAGGCGTGTTGCAGGGATTGACCGAGTATCTGCCGGTCAGCAGCTCCGCGCACTTGGCGATATTTCAGCATGTGACGGGGAACGGCGAGGCGGGACTGGCGTTCGATCTGGTACTGCATGTGGCTACGGTCTGTTCTACGCTGGTTTATTTCGGCACAGACATTGTGCGGATGCTTTTCGAATTCTTTCGCGGTTTCAGAATGCCGGTCGGACAGAAATCAGACGGATGGTATTTCGGCTGGGCCGTCATCTTCGGATCCGTTCCCACGGCGATCATCGGTCTGCTGCTGAAGCCCTTCGTGGAGAGAATCGGCGCTTCGATGGCGGGCGTCGGCGGTGCGCTTTTGGTGACAGGCGTCTTGATGCTGATCCTTGCGGTCGTTCCCGCCGGCACGCGTAAAATTTGCGTTTCCATCGGCCTTATTGTCGGCATCGCTCAAGGAATCGCGGTGATCCCCGGTATCTCGCGTTCGGGAGCGACGTTGGTTGCAGGCGTTCTATGCGGCTTAAGCGCGGCGGAAGCGTTTCGCTTTTCGTTTTTGCTTTCTCTCCCGGCCATAACGGGCGCGGCAGTGCTTGAACTGCGCCATGCCGCCGGGGCGGGCGTATCCCTTCCCGAAGGCTGGCTTTATGGCGCGCTGCTTGCCTTTGTCTCCGGATTGATAGCGTTGTATGTGCTCCATCGCACGATCCTTCGCGGGCGCTGGTGGATTTTCGCTCTGTACTGCGGAGCGCTGGGACTTGTCGCGCTGCTCTGGCTTTGATTCATGCGCATCAGAGATGTTCACGTGATCCTCGCGTCGGCAAGCCCCCGGCGCAAGGAACTCCTTGAAAAAATCGGCCTGAGCTTCGACGTCATTCCCGCCGATGTTGCCGAAGAGAGGATGGCCGGCGAGTCTCCCGCGCGCTTGGTCATGAGGCTTTCCGAATTGAAAGGGCAATCCCTTGCCGTGAAATATCCGCAGGCATTGATCATCGCGTCCGACACGGTGGTGTCTCTGGGAGCGGAAATTTACGGCAAGCCGCACAACGGCGCGGAAGCTTTTGCCATGCTCTCGTCTCTTTCGGGCAGGGAGCACGCGGTGTACACCGGCCTGGCGCTGTTCTGGAAGAGGCGCCGACTCTGTCGGTACGAGTGTACGAAGGTGCAGTTCAGGGAACTGACCGCCTCGGTCATAAAGAGCTATGTTGCGACCGGCGAACCTTTCGGCAAGGCTGGCGGCTATGCGATTCAGGGGTTGGGCGGTCTTTTCGCGCGGGCGATCCACGGAGATTACTCGACGGTCGTGGGGTTCCCGGTGTGTCTGTTCGGCTCTATGATGGAAGAGTTGGGGTTTTCTTTAAATCAACTCTGGGAGGTGTCTTCATGATGACGAAAACTAAAAATGACGCAAGGGTATTTGTTTATTGTCTGTTCGCGGCATTGGCGCTTGCCATACCGTCTCTCATGTGGCGGTTGTTTCAAGAGCATGCGAACCGTTCTGCGCTGCTTGTGTTTGACCTGATGGAACTTCATTCCTTAAACGCGGAAGAGGGGCAGAATAGATTTGCGGCGCTGATGGAGGCGGGAATTTCTGCGTTCATGGTGCCCGAGTGCACGGCGGAAGATCTCGTCAAGGGGGCCGTCGATCAGGTAACGGCGGTTCCGGCAGCCGACGTGCCCGATTCAGTCCTCAGGAGTTTTTCTTATCCCTCGGGGACCGTCGTCATTCTCAGGGATCCGGCGCTGGCGGAACTGCAGCAAGAATATTTAAAGAGACGCTTCAAGAGCGGAGAGCGCGTCGCTGAGGGGCGGACCGTCTATTTCAGGATCCCGCGTCCTTATGTGCAGCTGGAAAAAGCGGGCGTCCTGCCCGATCTGCGTTCCATGCAGTACCTTTCGGCGGCCGGCGTGCCGTTGGTTTTCGCGCCGTCGCCCAGTGTGGGCAGCTCGGGGGAAGGGCTTGAGGAGAGCTTGACGTTTGTCTGCGACAATTTCTCCAGCGTCAAGGTCCTCTGTCCCACCGGAGAAATTGCCACAACTTACCCTGATACGGAACGACTGGGCAGCTTTGTCAAGGAACGCGGTTTGCTGATGGCGCAGGTAGAATTCTCGCGGCAGTACGGAGCGGCCAGACAGGTCGCTGCCGCCTGGCCGAACGTCGTGTCGCTGCATGCCGTGGATCGCGAGGAAGTCCTGAAAAGGAATATCATCCGCCCCATTATGCTGAATCGCTTTTACCGCGCCGCAGAGGAGAGAGAAGTGCGGCTTCTGGTGCTCCGCGCGGATCCTTTGCGCGCCGTTGCGCCTCAGCTTGCCGAATATTGCGAGGACGTCAAGGCTCTGCGGGCGCGTCTCGACGGAAACGGCTTCAAGCGTCTGTGGCCGGCCCCCGCTCCGTCCAGCCCATGGATCAATTCGTTTTTTTCGGCGATCGCTCTGCAGATTTTGTTTTTGCTGCTGCTGGCGAGATATGTCGAGCGTTATTTCGACATGTCGCTCCTTTCTCGGAAACGTTTTTTGGGCGTCCTTGCGGCGACGGCCGTCGTCCTGGGCGTGTGCTCTTTGTACGCGGGAATCCTTTCCCGACTTGGCGGAGCGTTTGCCGCCGGGTTCCTGGCGGCGGAAGCTTCGCTGTTGGCCATGGATCGCTGGAAGGTGCCCCTGCGCGGGGCGGTTGAAGGTTTTCTGCTCGTGCTTGTCGGCGGTCTCGTGATCGCCGGCCGTTTTTCCGTGCCTCTCTATATGTATCGCCTGAGCACGTTCAGCGGCGTCAAGCTGAGCTTGCTCCTTCCGCTGCTCCTCATTCTGCTGATCGACGTGCATAAGCGCGAACATCCCGAATCATTGCCCGAGATTTTGTCGCGGCCGCCGCTTTGGGGCGAAATCGTGCTGGCGGGAACGCTGCTGCTGGGCGCCGCAGTAATGCTGCTGCGCAGCGGAAATTACGGGTTCGTCGGAACGTCCGAGATCATGTTCCGCGACTGGCTTGAGAAAATCCTCGGCGCCCGTCCCAGGACCAAGGAATTTCTCATCGGCTATCCAGCCCTGGTCGTCTGGTACTATCTAAAACGTCAGGAAATGTGGGCTCATTGGCGGGAAATCCTTCGCCTGGCCGCGACGCTGGCTTTCTCCTCCGCGGTGAACAGCTTCTGCCATTTCCATACGCCCTTGCCTTTGACGTTGCTTCGGGGCTTCAACGGATGGTGGATCGGCCTGGTGCTGGGCAGCCTCGTCCTGTTTGTCGGCGTACGCATGGGGCGGCCGCTCTTCCGGCGGCTGCGCAGTCTCTTGTAAAATGACGCGCCGCTGGAAAGTTCTGCTCTGCGGCTATTACGGCATGGGAAATCTCGGCGACGAGCTGCTGGCGGCCGCGACCATTCGGCTTCTGAAAAACTGCGGCCTGAAGGAACGCGAGATCGCCATGCTGTCGGGAGAACCGAAAAAAAGCGCGGAACAGCATCGCGTTTATCCAATCGACCGCTGGTCCCGCCGGGATGTTGTCCGGGCTTTGAGGCTCAGCGAGACTTTGCTGCTCGGCGGCGGCGGAATTTTTCAGGACAGTTCCAGTTTTCGCAGTCCGTGGTATTATTGGACGGTAGTTAGATTGGCCAAACTCTGCGGCTGCAAAACATGGGCGGTCGGCCAGTCCATCGGCCCGCTGTCGCGCCGGATCAATCGCCTTTTGGCCCAAGACGCCTTCCGAAGCTGCGAGGTCGTTTCGGTCCGGGATCTTCACTCGCAGACTTTTCTCAACGGACAGTGCCTTCTTTCGGACGATCTGGCCCTGGCGCTTCCTTTCGGGAGAGAGAGCCGGCGCCCCGAATATTTCCTCGTAAATTTCCGCCGTCATGACGGGGAGCTGGAGTACGAAGCCGCGAGGGCTTACGCCCGTTCGTCTCCTGCCGGGAAACTGAAAACCGTCGGAGTCGCGATGGACAAGAACGATCTCCAGCTGATGCGGGAGATCCGGGAACGCGGCGTGTGCGGAGTCGACGAGCTTATATATCCCGACGCTGAACAGCTGTCGAAACTTTTCAGCGGCGCCGCGGGAGCGTTTGGCATGCGCCTTCACTTTGGCGTGCTCTCGCTGAAGGCGGGCGTCCCATGCACGCTGATCCCGTACGATTCGAAAGTGTCCGATTTCGCCGGGCGTTGGGGAGGAACTCTATGGAACGGCGGCGGGGTCCTCTTTCCCCGCCCATGGCAAAAGCGGGCCGATCTGGAAGCGGCGTGCGCGGCGATCCAGTCCGACTTTGTCCTCTGCTTCGAAAGGGCAATGCGCTTGTGATTGTGGTATGATAATCAGCGGCGCTTTTGATTGGGAATGGCGACAGGAGGTGCATTGCTATGGAGATCCACATAAACGGACTGACGAAAATCTTTCCGCCGAACATCCAGGCCCTCAGCGATATCTATCTGGACATTTCGGAAGGAGAGTTCGTATACCTGATCGGCACTACCGGTTCCGGAAAAACGACGCTGATGCGGATGCTGACCCGGGAAGTGCTGCCGACACGAGGACAGGTCAGCCTCGACGGAATCGACCTGCGCCGGCTCTCGTCTTCCAGTCTGCCATACTTTCGACGCGACATCGGCGTGGTGTTTCAGGATTACAAATTGTTGCCGAATCTGACGGCATGGGAGAACGTGGCCTTTGTTCTCGAAGTGTGCGGGGTGCCGCGCGCGGAGGCACGCGAAAGAACCGACGACGTCATCGATAAGGTCGGCCTTTGGAACCGCAGGGGGCTTATGCCCGATCAGCTTTCCGGCGGAGAACAACAGAGAGTCGCCATCGCGCGGGCGATCGTGAATGCGCCGCGCCTCTTTTTGGCGGACGAACCGACCGGCAACCTGGACGTGCATACGGCGGAGTACGTGATGAAACTGCTGCTGTCCATCCATGCCGCGGGAACCACCGTGATCGTGGCGACGCACGATCAGCACTTGGTCGATACGTATCGTCAGCGCGTGGTGGAACTGCACATGGGACGCCTGGTCCGCGACGAGCGGGAAGGGAGGTACAGCATCAGTGGGGACTTATAGGTATGTTGTGCGCGACACGCTGCGGCTGTTTTTTCGTCACTGGGGTTTGAGCCTTCTGACGCTGGTCACCGCCGCCTCGGTCTTTTTTCTTGTCGGGGCAAGCTCTCTTCTGGCGCTGAATATCCGCAAAATTGCCGTGAACATCCAGAGCGACTTGGTAATACAGGCTTATGCTTCCTCGGAGGAAGCGGTGCATCACATTATCGACGCTTTGAAGGATAACCGTGACATTGCGGAGCTGAAGTACATCTCCCCTCAGGAGGGGCTGGATCGTCTGCGCGCGAAAATGGGCGCCCAGTCGAAAGCGGTGACGCTGTTGGGAGACAATCCTTTGCCCTGGACGATCGAGATCAAGGTGAGACAAGCTCCGCTGGTGACTTCGATCGTCAAGCAGCTTTCGGGGATGAGCGAGATCGACGACTTGATGTACTCCGGAGCGCTGGCCGAACGTCTGGTGAAGCTGTCCTCGCTGATTTCCAAAATCGCTCTGACGGTTCTCGTGATCGCGATGCTTGTGAGCGGCCTGGTCTTCTATAACACGATTCGCATCGGCATTTATTCAAGGCGTCAGGAGATATCGGTGATGCTTCTTGTCGGCTCGACCCGCTCATACGTGGCGTCTCCCTTCGTCCTCAACGGAATGCTGCTGGGGCTGTTAGGCGCTGTGGCCGCTGTGATCCTGCTGCATTATGGACAGCTGCATGTCATGGGGACGATCGATGCGGTCCTGCCGTTTCTGCGTCAGCAGTTGCAGTGGAGAGAGATCGTTTTGCTCGATCAGGTCCTGCTTTGCGCAGGTGTGACGATGGGGTGGCTGTGCAGCTTTATCGCTGTGCGCCATTACATAAAAAATGCGGCTGCCCCGCTTTAGAACCTGCGTCCTGCCGGTCTTGAAACGCCGCTTGCGCTCAGGAAAAGCCGTCTGGCTTTCCCTTTGCGTGGCGCTCGTTCTCGGCTCTCCGGCCTTGAGCGCGTCAAGCCTCGACGACAAGATCGCTCAGCAGAAAAAGCAGCTGGATCTGCTGAACAAACGCATTCAATATCATACTCGCGAACTTGCCGAAGCGAAGGCAAAGGAAAAGGGGTATCTGCGCGAACTGTCTGTGTTCGATCACCGCGTCCAGCAGTCCGAGGAGCAGATTGCCCTGCTTGATCTGCAGATCGAAAAGAACGAGCGGGAACTCAAAGAGGTCGGCGAAAGCATTGAGGAGCATAATAAGCGCATCGGAGCTTTGCAGGATATCCTCTCAAGACGGTGCGTCGCTATTTACAAATACGGCGGCGCGGCTGATTTGAACGCGATGCTCTCGGCGGCGGACCTGGCGGAGCTCAACAACCTGACGTATCTCATGAATCGTTTGAGTCGCCAGGACGAGAAAGACATCGAAGCTCTTGAAGCGGAAAAGTTGGCTCTGAAAAGCGACGAATTGAAACTTCAACAGACGCGCGGGCAATTGGCTCAGCGCCATAAACAGCGCACGCGGGAACAACAGGCCAATAAGCAGGCTGGAGCTCACCGCAGGGAACTTTTAGCTCGCGTGGAGAAGGATAAAAAAGCCCACGAAGCGGCGATGCGGGAGAGCGAGGAAGCCGAAAAAGCCCTGCAGAAAAAGATTGCCGAATACCTTAAGAAGAAGGCCCTTGCCGCTCGACCGGGGAAAAATAAAGGCGGCCGTATTCCCGCTTACGAAGGCAACGGCAAGTTCGACTGGCCGGTTCCAGACCGAAAGGTGACAAGCCGCTTCGGGATGCGGGTTCATCCTCGGTTCAAAACGAAACGTCAGCATACGGGCATCGATATCGCCTCTCCTCTGGGAACGCCGATCAAGACTGCCGGCCCCGGGGAGGTCATCTTTGCGGGGTGGATGAGAGGATACGGCCAAGTGGTCATCATCGATCACGGCGGCGGTTACGCCACTGTTTACGCTCATATGAGCAGGATTCAGGTCGATGAAGGGGACACCGTGAAGAGAGGGGCCACGATCGGCAGGGTCGGCATGACCGGCGTAGCGACCGGGGCGCATCTCCATTTCGAAGTGCGCGTGAATGGAGAGGCTCGCAATCCGTTGAAATATTTGTAGTGGAAGGAGTAGAAAGAGCCCTTTTGGGGAACTCATGAAAATACTGAAAAAATATCGCGATGTGGCGCTGGGGATTCTGATCGGCGCGGTCCTCATGACTCTTATCCCCGTGGTGTACGCCAGCAAGGGGGAATTGTCGCAGGTCGCTCCTTTCTCGACTGATTCGCTGTGGCTCCTGAAACAGGCGCGCGTTATTGTCGAGGCGTATCAGGTCGATGCGGCAAGCAACGACATCGATGAGAGTGAAATGGTCCATGGGGCCATGCGCGGAATGCTGGGCGCGTGGAAAGACCCATATACGCGTTTTCTCGATCCTCAGCAGTTGGAAGACGAGAAAACTTCCTTGGAGGGATCCTTTGGCGGTTTGGGAATCAATATCGCCAGCCGCGACGGGAAAATCCTCGTCATAAATCCCATTGAAGGAACGCCCGCCGATAAGGCCGGGCTGCGTCCCATGGACGAAATTGTCAGAGTGAACGATGATATCGTCATCGGCTGGGACCTCGACAAGGTTGTGAAACTGCTTCGCGGCGATCCCGGCACGGAAGTCTCCGTGGGGATCCGTCGCGCCGATACGGCCAGGCTGATCGATTTCAAGATCGTGCGGGACACGATCAAGATCGAGACCGTGCACGCGGAGATCCTCAGCGACGATATCGGTTACATTCGCCTGCGCCAGTTCATCAAGACCAGTGCGCCGGATGTGGGCAAGGCCGTCATCGATCTCAAAAACAAAAAAGCGAAGGGATTGATTCTCGATCTCAGGAATAATGGCGGCGGTCTGCTCGACTCAGCGCGCGATATCTGCGACCTGTTTATCGACGGAGGACTTGTCGTTTCGACGAAGGGGCGCGTTGATTCGGCGAACGAAGAGTTCTATGCGCATGAAGGCGTCCTGACTCAATTGCCCTTGGTCGTGCTGATCAACGAGGGCAGCGCCAGCGCTTCCGAGATCGTCTCCGGCGCTCTGCGCGACCGCAACGGTACGCTTCTGATCGGCGCCAAGAGTTTTGGCAAGGGATCGGTTCAGGTCCTCTTCAATCTTTCCGATGGCTCGGGGATGTTCGTGACGACGGCTCGCTATTTCACTCCGAAGGGAGTCCGCATTGACCACGTCGGGCTTTCTCCCGATATTTACGTGAAATCCCTGTGGAGCGACGAAGATCGCGATAAGGCGGATTCAAGCCAGGGAGACAAAGGCGAGGCGGAAGGAACTGGAACGCCGAATGGGAAAACGAAAAACGGGCCGTCAGAAGAAAAATCCACAAAAGACGCCAGCCCCCGCGATCCCCAGCTGGACAAAGCGAAAGAGACGCTCTTGAAACTGATTGCGGGAGAAAAACCGGAAACGCTGAGGGATCCCATCCCTGAGCCCGTGTCTTCCGACGTTTCCGTCATTTCCGCAGATCAGGGCAGCGATGACGCTGCAGTGAAGAGCGAACGCGACGATAAGAGTTCGAATCCCGACAAGAAACCCGTTCTTGGCAAATGAAGAATCCCTTCTGGGTTCTGGCGGCGGTGATCTCCTTTGCCGTCGTTTGCGTTTTTACGAACATGATGCACAATGGAGAGAGCGTACGGCGTCGAGAGGCAAGAAAAGCGGAGAACGCGGTCGTCTTGTCGGCGGAGGAGCGGCTGTGGCATCCAGGGGCGTTTCTTTCTCTGGAAAAAGCGCTGTCCTCGACGAAGAAAACGATTCTCGTGGCGGCCTCTTGGGTGGCGCGGCTCCAGTCGGCGGCGCTGCCAAAGAAAGGGAAGCCCGCCGCGGCGTCCCGCCCTCGTCTGGCCCTTGTTATTGATGATTTCGGCTATAATTACGGCATGGCCGAGCGCATCGCCCAGTTGAAACTGCGCGCGACGTGGGCGATTATTCCCGGTACGCCGCACGGTCACAAGATCGCCGAATATGCAGTCAGACAGGGGCAGCCTTTTCTGCTGCACGTGCCGATGCAGGCGCTGGGGGATCCGGACGGCGGACGCAATTATGTTATTGGGATTGACGTGCCGGAAAAGAAAATGGCCGAGTACCTTGCGTCGCTGCAGAAAGATTTTCCGCATGCGATCGGCATCAACAATCACAGAGGTTCAAAAGCGACTTCCGACGCGCCGACAATGCGCCGCTTTATGAAAGCGCTGTTGGCGACCCGGTGGGGCTTTCTGGACAGCCGCACCAGCGGCAGGACAGTCGCCGAAAAAACGGCGCGGAACTATCATATCCCGACCGCTCAGAACAAAGTGTTTATCGATGGGACAACGGATTTGCCCACGATGAAGGCGCGCTTCAACGCGGCGCTTCATCTGGCGAGAAAATATGGCAACGCTGTCGCGATTTGCCATGCGCGCGAGAAAACGTTCCCTTTTCTGGCCTACCTGAGCACACTTGACCTGAATCCGGTGGAGCTGGTGACGGTAGACGAGATCTGGAATTCGCAGCAGCCTGTTAAGGAGGAAAAACAATGAAGGGCAAGATCGAGGCACTTATCGGTGCTCAATGGGGAGACGAGGGAAAGGGCCGCGTTGTCGATTCCATCGGCTCGAGAGTGGATGTTTTCGCCCGTTATCAGGGCGGAGCGAACGCCGGCCATACCGTGTACGTCGACGGGGAGAAATACGTGTTTCGCCTTTTGCCTTCGGGAATGCTTTATCCCGGCAAGACCTGCGTGATCGGCAACGGCGTCGTCATCGATCCCGAGCAGCTGCTGAAAGAATTGGGCGAACTGCGCGCCCGGGGGAAAGACCGCGCGTGCCTTCGCGTCAGTGGAGCGGCTCACGTGGTGATGCCGTACCATAAGCTTTTCGACCAGCTCCAGGAGGAATCCCGCGACAGCGAGCATAAGATCGGCACGACCGGGCGCGGCATCGGTCCTTGCTATGCCGATAAATACACGCGCATTGGCATCCGCGTGGAAGACCTCCTGGACGAACATGTGCTGCGCGAAAAACTCGGCGTCGCTTTGGCCGAGAAGAACCGGATCCTTACCGGCGTGTACGGCAAAGAACCGTTGGCTCTCGGCCCCATTTATGAGCAGGCGTTCCAATGGGGCAAGGAGCTCTCGCCTTATGTGGCGGACGTTTCGCTTGAGGTATACAACGCGCTCGAGAACGGACAGACGGTGTTGTGCGAAGGCGCGCAGGGCACGTTGCTCGACGTCGACCACGGCACCTATCCCATGGTGACGAGCTCCAATCCCGTTTCTTCGGGCGGCTGCATCGGTCTGGGGATCGGCATGAAGTACGTAGACCGCGTCATCGGCGTGGCCAAAGCCTATCTGACCCGCGTCGGTTCGGGCCCGTTCCCGACGGAGGATTGCGGCCCCGACGGCGAAGAGATCCGCCGCAAGGGCGGCGAATTCGGCGCCGTGACCGGACGTCCGCGCCGCTGCGGCTGGCTCGATCTCGTCGCGCTCCGTTACGCCGTGCGGGTAAACGGCTTCACCTGTCTGGCTCTGACCAAGCTCGATATCCTGACCGGCTTCAAAGAGCTGAAAGTTTGCAATTCTTATAAAGTGGGCGACAAGATCGTCGCGGATTTTCCCTCCGCCATCGCCAAGCTGGCTCAAGTCGATCCCGTGTATTACTCGCTGCCCGGCTGGAGCGAAGACATTTCGGCGGCGCGCGCCTTCGAAGATCTGCCGGAAAACGCCCGCGAATATGTGCGGCACATCGAACAGGTCATCGGCATCCCCGTCGTTCTGATCGGCGTCGGCCCGGATCGCGAGCAGCTCGTGCTGCGCGGATTGTAAAAAACTCGTAAAAAACAAAAATGGAATGAGGAAACGAATTTTCGTTTCCTCATTCCATTTTTATTGTAAAACGAAAACCACCGGCAGTGCCGGTGGTTCCAAAAGGCTTTAGCTATGGAGAAAAAGGACTCCTC
>NZ_RAWT01000036.1:0-28283 GCF_003612005.1 Pyramidobacter sp. CG50-2 | reverse complement strand
GGGAGCAACGTCATCGGCGATAAGGCTTACGGTTCGCAAGCCATCAGAGAGTACATTACTTCTCGGGAGGGAAGTTACACTATCCCGCCGAAGAGCGATAATCCCGAACCGTGGTTTATAGATGAGCATGTTTACAAGGAACGACACTTGGTTGAATGTTTCTTTCAGAAAATCAAATGGTTCCGTAGAATTTTCACCCGCTATGACAAACTTGACGCTTCGTTTTTCGCTTTTGTTCTTGTTGCTGCCAGTGTTATTTTATTGAAATAATACAAGCTGAAATGTTTTTTTAAACAAGCCCTAGATCTTGTTAAAATGCTGTATTATTTAAAGATCTAGAAGTATTTAAACTTATCTACAGGAGGGGAATAAGAGGATATGAACTGACCGACAACGAATGGGATTGGATCAAAGATATCTTGTTACCAGCCCCAAACAGGTCAACACGGACGTCCAAGCAAAACACGATCCACGGCAGGGTGATGATATGAATCGCTGGAAACGGGGCGCAGTGGAGAGAGTTTCCTGAAAGCGATGGCACATGGCAGGCAGTTTATGCGCACTTCAGGTTACAGAAATAACTTTAGATGTACGAGCCAAATGTAACACGAGAAGAGAATAAGCTGAGTCTTATAGTTTCTAATAAAACGATATTTACAACAACAATATTATAAGAATAGCCATAATATACAATTATTGATATGCTCCCTCCATAATTGACAGTGATTTATCCCACTGCCCCTCATGGGGGGAGCATATCAGTGCGAACCGGAACGGGCCGAGGCTTTGCGTTTTATCTACAATACAGCGCTACTGGATCCCTTGGGGGAACATCGCGTTCAGGCTTTTTTCCAGGTCGCCCATAGCCTGACCGTAGGCGTTCCAGTCGGCGCTTTTCAGGGCCTGCTGGGAGCGGTCCCAGGCGTTTTTCGCCTGACGCCCCAGGGCCTGGATTTCGCTGTCTCCGGCAGCGGGGAGCGCGGGCTGGGAGCCCGATTGCGGAGTCTGACCGGACGGGAGCGAGAGTGAGGCGTCCTGCTCGCCGGGCCGATAGTTGAGCAGTTTTTCCAGCGCGCCTTCGAACGTCTCGTCCCAGACGACGTGCCCGCCGCTGGAGAGGATGACTCGCTTGAGCTCGGGCAGGTCGCTCTGGCTGGCCTTGAGGTACAGCGGGCGCACGTAGAGCAGCGAGTTGTTGACGGGCACCACAAGCAGATGGCCGAGGATCACGTCGCTGCCGCGCTGCGACCACAGCGAGAGCTGGGCGCTGATCTCCGGCGTCTGGTTGATGAGGGCGCTGATCTGGTTGGGGCCGTAGATCAACGTCTGCTTGGGGAAGCGGTAGAGCACGAGCTTGCCGTAATTGGCGCCGTCGCAGCGGCCGGCCATCCAGGAGATCATGTTGTCGCGCCCCACGGGCGTGTACGGAGTCATCATCAGGAACTCGGGCTTGCTCTCGCCGATCAGCTTGTTCATCACGTAGTACGACGACAGCGTGCCCTCGTTTGCCTCGCCCTGCAGCGTGTTCCACACGTCTTCCTTGTTGTAGAAGGTGTTCGGGTCGGCCATGTGGTAGGTGCGGTAGATGTTGGCCTGCACGGAGAAGAGGTCGCGCGGATAGCGCAGGTGGGCGCGCAGCTCGGAACTCATCTCGCCGCCGGGCGTGAAGAGGCTGGGGAAGATGCGCCGCCAGCAGGCGATGATGGGATCCTGTTCGTCGATGACGTAAAACTTCATGTGGCCGTCGTAGGCGTCGACGGTGCACTTGACGCTGTTGCGGATGTAGTTGATGCCGCCGGTGAGCCGTCCGCGGCGGTAACGGTGGCCGACCGGCTCCGAGTAGGGATAGAGGCTCGACGTGGTGTACGCGTCGACGATCCAGACGATGCGGCCGCCGATCACGGCGATGTAGGGGTCGGAATCGTAGGTCAGAAACGGCGCGGCGCGGTTGAGGCGGGCGCGGACGTTGCGCTCGTAGATGACGCGGCTCTCGGGCGTGAACACGTCGGAGAAGAGGATCTTCGAGTCGCCGAACGCCAGCGTGTAGACGAGCCGCCGCCACAGCGAGCCGATGGGCACGCCGCCGTCGCCCTCGTAGGTGCTGCGCGCGTTGGATTCGCCCATGGGATAGTCGAATTCTTTCACCGACGTTTTGACGAAGGCGTAACTCATCGGGTTTTCGCCGAAATAGATCTGCGGCTGGCTGATGGGCAGATCCACAGCGCTGACCGGCGGCAGGTCCTTGATCCAGAGGTTGGGCTGCCCGTTCTGTCCCACTTCGCGCGCGCCGTTCATGACGATGCCGTAGCCGTGCGTGAACTCGAGATGCTGGTTGACCCAGGTGCGGTTCTGCATGCCGCTCAGGTCCAGTTCGCGCGGCGCCAGCATCACCTGGCGCATCTTGCCGCCGATGGTGTAGCGGTCGATGTCGATGGCCGAGAAATCGTAATAGCTGCGGATCTCCTGGAGCTGCTTGTAGCTGCGCAGCAACGCGCGGTAGTCCCACAGGCGCATGTTCTCCAGCGTCTCCGGATCGGCCGCCGCGTCTTCGACGGTCAGCCCCGCGTCGGGCGTGATCTCGCTGGTCTCGATCTTGTCCATGCCGTAGGCGTGGAGCGTGGCCTCGATGTTGTTGCTGATGTATTCCTTTTCCTTCTCGAACTCGTTGGGCACCACGATATAACGTTGCACCAGCTCGGGATAGAGCCCGCGCAGCGCCACGTTGCAGACGACGAAGATGCCGACGACGATGCCGATGAATTTCCAGCTGCGGTTGCTCCTGATCGCGAACAGCAGCAGCCCCGCCGCGGCGAAAGCCAGCGCGGCCAGCGCCGACAGCGCCAGCAGCGTGGCGTGGATGTCGGTATAGCCGGGGCCGAAAACGACGCCGTTGGGGTTATAGAGCAGCAGATAGCGCTGCAGCACATACGACAGCCCCCAGAGCGCGGTCAGCACGGCGCCGAGCGTCAGCGCATGGGCGCGCACGGGGCGGGGGATCTCGACGCTGCCGAGGCGCGCGCCGCTGAAAAGGCGGAAGGCGTACAGCGCGCCGCAGACGACCAACACGTTGAACAGCAGATCCATGAGCCAGTTCTGCAAAAAATTCCAGAACGGCAGCGAGAACACGTAGAATCCCACGTCGTTGCCGAAAATGGCGTCTTTCACGCCGAAGGCGCCGCCGTGCGCGAACTGAAGGATCATCTGCCACTGCCCCATGGAGTCGGAACCGGCGCTGACGGCCATGAAAAGCCCGACGGCCAGCGGCAGCCAGCGGCTCCATTTGTGGTTCAGGATCAGCGAAAGCACGTCGTTCGCGCCGGGGATGCCGCGGGCGATGCGCAGCGCTGCGCGCAGATTGGGATAGACGATCACGAAGGCGACGGCCGAAAAGACGCCCAGCAGCGCCCACTGCGGCAGCAGCCGCGTCCAGAAGACCGACGTGATGCGCTCGGCCTCGTACCAGTAATAATCGGCGAGGAACGAGGCGATCATCGGCAGCCCGACGGCGACGGCCAGCAGCAGCGCCAGCAAAAACAGCGTGCGCCTGCTGAAGGGCAGCGATACTTTGGGGAAAGAGGGGCGCTGTTCGCGGCGTTCCGAACCTCCGTTGCCGAAGGGGAACCCGCCGAAAGGAAAACCGCCGAAGGGGCCGTTTCCGTCCTGATTGTTCCAGTTCATGGGTTTAGACCTCCCTGCTCTATGTTTTTCAGCGGCGCGCGGCCGCGCCGTTTCAAGAAGCCCGCTTTTCCGCCGCGTTCTTTTCGGGCTGCGAAGCGGCGTAGTCCCACCGCAGGCCGCCGGGCAGCGGCTTGGGGAGGATGCGGCTGTGCACCGAGCATTGACCGTCGCGGAACTCGACCTTGCTCAGGTACAGCGGCAGATTGTACTTTTTCATGTCGATGAAGGGCTGGATCTTTTGCAGCGCCCGCTCGACCGTCCCCGCCGAAACTTCCTGATTGTTGACCTTGAGGCGGATGTCGTCGAGCCACAGCGCCGTGCCGCGGGGAACGATGCGGCAGGAAAGGTCGAGCCGGATCTTGAGGCGCATCAGGCGCAGGTCGGCGCGGTAATAGGCCGTGGCGTTGATGCGGCCGGCGCTCATCTTCACCCGGACGTTCTGCCACTCTTTTTCGTGGCCGAAAACGTGGCGGCGCAGAAAGTCGTTAACGTCGTCCTCGGTGAAGGTCGCCTCGGCGTGGCAGGCCAGCATGGAATCCACGCGCGGATGCTCCATGCCCGCCCACTGCGCCGGCGGCGTCACCTGGGCGTCGAAGCAGTCCATTCTCAGCGAACGGATGCGCATGCCGCGCACGTCGGCGTTGACGCATTCCAAATAGCCCCAGGGGATGTAACCGTTTTCGCGCGGCGCCGAGCTGAGCTGGAAATAGGCTTTTTCCGGCGCCAGGTTGCGCAGGAACACGCCGAACAGTTCCTGGCCGCGGTCGGGCGCGCCCCAGGCGGCCGAAGCGCCGAGAAGAAACAGCAGGACGAGGCATGATTTCAGATATTTCAAAGGAGCGGCTCCTTTCGGGGAAGTCGTGGCTTAGGCCAGCGCCGCGCGCTTGGCGGCGATGATGCCCATCATGTCGCGGAAGGACTGAGCGAACGAAGCCAGCCCGTCGGCCAGCAGCTTTTCAGTGACGGCGGCCAGATCGACGCCGAGCGCCGGCAGCGCCGCCAGCTCGTCGGCAAAGCCGGGAGTGCGCACGGTGGCACCGGGCGTCCCCTGCTTCATGAACGCTTCGAGGGCCGCCGGCGGCAGCGTGTTCACCGTGTCCCTGCCGATCAGGGAATCGGCGTAGAGCGTGGGCGAATAGACTTTGTTCTTCACGCCCGTGCTGGCCCAGAGCGGGCGCTGCACGCGCGCGCCCTGGGCGGCCAGCGCCTGCCAGCGCGGCGACGAGAACAGTTCCGCGAACTTGGCGTAAACGGCGCGGGCGTTGGCCACGGCGATGCGCCCGGCCAGTTCCGGAGCTTTTTCCGCCAGCACGGGATCGAGCGCCGTGTCGATGCGGCTGACGAAGACCGAGGCGACCGAAGCTTGCCCCAGCGGCAGCCCTTGAGCGGCGCGGCGCTCCAGCGCGCGGATATACGCTTCGGCGACGGCTGTGTACTGTTCCAGCGAGAAGATCAGCGTGGCGTTGACGTTCGCCCCCGCGGCGATCACGTCTTCCAACGCGGCGGCGCCCGCGGGCGTGGCAGGGATCTTGATCATGGCGTTGGGGCGGTCCAGAGCCTTCCACAGGCGCAGCGCTTCGGACACCGTGGTGTCGCGGTCGTCGGCGATGAGCGGGTTGACCTCGAGGCTGACGAAGCCGTCGCCGCCGCGCGATTCGTCCCACAGCGGGCGGAAGAGCGCGCAGGCTTCGCGCACCTCGCTCAGCGTCAGTGCGTCGTAGATCTCCGCGTCGCTTTTGCCGGCGGCGATCAGCGCTTTGACGTCGGCGTCGTAATCGGCGGAACCGGCCAGCGCCTTCTGGAAGATGGCGGGATTGGTGGTGACGCCGCGCACGCCGGCTTCCAACAGCTTCTTCAGCTCGCCGCCGCGGATCGCCCCGCGGCTGATGGAATCGTACCAGACGCTCTGTCCGAGCGCGTACGTTTGGTGCAGTATATCGTTCATGAAGAACGCTCCTTTTTGAAAAATTGGCGCCGTCACAGCAGCAGCGACAGGCCCGAGACGACGATCATCGTCATCACGAAAACGCGAAAGAGCTTTTCCGACACGCGCTGTGCCAGTTTCAGCCCGGTCAACGCGCCGGCCAGCACGGCCGGCACGAGCAGCAGCGCCTCTTCCAGCAGCGAGGGGGCGAGCAGCCGCTGTTGCGCCAGCCCGATCAGCGTGAACAGATTCAACATCAGGAAGAACGCCGAGATCGAGGCGCGGAACACGTCTTTCCTGACGCTGCCGGCAGTGAGGAAGATCGCGATCGGCGGCCCCGAGACCGCCAGAGCGCCGTTCAGCACGCCGCAGGCAAAGCCGACGCCCAGCTGCAGCGGCCGTTTTTCCACGGGACATTTCCAGCCCAGCCACAGCAACGCGCCCGCCAGCGCGATGAAAAGCCCCGCCGTCGTCTTGAACGGCCCTTCCGGTACCGTTTTCAGCGCCCAGATTCCCGGCATCACGCCCAGCGCCGCGCCCGCCAGGATCGGCAGGATCAGCTGCAGGCGGATGCTGCGCCGCAGGTTCCAGAGGAAAAAAGAGTTCATGAACGTCGCCGCGATCAGCGACAGCGGCGTCACCGCTGCCGGCGGCAGAAAGCGCAGCAGTACCGGCACGCTGATCATGCCCATGCCGAATCCGGCCACGCCCTGCACGGCGCCGCCGAAAAAGACGATGCCCGCTGCCGCGAGAAGATGCGCCCCATCCATTGCGGTTGCTCAGCCCTGCAGGGGCTCCGACGCGGCGCCCTCGGAACGGAACAGCGTCAGATTGGCCAGCGTGTCGTCAAAGCTGTCGAACGGTCCCTTGCGCACGTCGACCGAGCCCATCATCGGGCCGCTGAGCCCCCAACGTTCGCCCGTGTCGCCGCGCCATTTCACCCACCACCAGCCGCCGCCTTCGAGCTTGTAGGCCGCGTAGCCGTCGCGCCAGCGCACCAAATCTTCGGTGACGCTGTCGGGATCGACGACGCCGAAATTGAAATCCTGCTGTTCCGGCACGTTTTCGGCAGTTTCCCGCTTTTCAGCCTTGCCGTCTCGTGCCAGCGCCGCCGCGAGACGGGCGAGGATGCGGGCGCCCTCGGCGCGCGAAACGCCCGAATCGAATTTCACGGTCACGCCGCCGTGCCCCGTGCGGAAGATCATCACGCAGTCGTTTTCGTAAGGCAGGTCTTCTCCGGCCGCCAGGTCTCTGGTCACATCGTAGATCATGAAGATCGCTCCCCCTGTCGCAAGGCAAACACAATGCAACGGTCTCATTATATCCTGTCGCGCCGCTTTTGGCACTGATGCTCGCAGGCAATTGAAAGACCTTGTTGAAAGTCGTTCCCGGGGGGCGTTCGGCGCCGCTTAAACCATGCGCCGTTCGATCCCGTCCGCCGCGGAAAATGTTCCGCGTAGAACATCCGATCCGAAAATCGTCGGCCGAATGGCCGGCTGCAAGGGGATTCGTTCCGCACACCGAGCGGCGCGATTGGTTTTGCGCCGGGAATGTGGTAGGATATGAGTTCAACATCGGGCAGGCAAAGGAGTTTTTTCATGACCATCAGAGCGGTGCTCTTCGATTTCGACATGACCCTGATCGACACCAGCGGCGCGCTGCTGGCGAACGTCAACAAGATCGCCGATCATTTCGGCCGTCCCCGCTGCACGCGCGAGCGTCTGCTGGAGGTGATCGGCTACAATTCGCGCGATTTCTGGCGGGTGCTGCTCGGCGACGAGCGCCCCGAATACGGCGAATATTACGTCGAAGAATGCGCGCCTTACGAAGCGGCGATGATGACGCCCGCGGCGGGCGCCGTCGAATGCGTCGCGGAACTGCGCGCATTGGGCGTCAAAGTGGGCTGCGCTTCCAACCGCATCGCGCCGCTCCGCGTCATCCGCGTCAAGCATCTCGAACACCTGATGGACTGCGTGGTCGGCGCCGACGCGGTGGCGCGCCCCAAACCCGCGCCCGACGTGCTGCTCAGGGGAGCCGAGTTGCTGGGCTGCGCCCCCGCAGAGGCCCTTTACGTGGGCGACACGCCCATCGACGTGGAGGCCGCCCGTCGCGCCGGCATGCGCAGCGTCGCCGTGCTCGCCAGCAATTCCGCCGAGACGCTGAACCGGGCCGGAGCTTGGCGGATCGTCGCCGATCTTCGCGGATTCGTCCCGCTGCTCAAAGGCGAAGGACTGCTTTAAAAGACGAAAATCGCCGGAAACGGATCTCCCAAGGAGCCGTTTCCGGCGATTTTCATTTGGCTCGGCGCGTCTTCGGCGGCCGTTTCGGCTTTTTCCCCGCGGCGGACGGCGCTTCAGGATCCTCCGCTTCGAGGCGGTCGATCTCGCGCCGCAGCGCTTCGGGCATGCGGCGGGCGCTGCGCACGGCGCGGACGCCGAATTTTTTCATCAGCGCCATCGGCAGCAGTTCGCGGCCGTAGCGGCGCAGCATGGCCAGGCGCATGACCCTGCTCATGCGCACGGCACCGTCGTCGTAGTCGTAAGGGATGTCGGTCTCGAGGGCGCGGCACTTGCAGTAGATGGCCGACACGGGAGAACCGATGTACAGGTAGACGAGGTCGCCCGGGCGCACGCGGGCGGTCTGCTTCCACGTGTGCACGGGATTTTCGGCGAAGCCCTTTTCCACGTCGTAATATCTGTAGTTGGCGGGCACGAGCCAGGCCCCGTCGCTGAGCGCGGCGGAACTTTTGCCCGAACCGCGGGCCGCGAAAGCGTGGCTGGCCTCGATCAGTTCCATGACGCGCCCGTCGCCGAGCGAATCGTCGAGCGCGACGGTGACCCAGTATTTTTTGTTCATGTGGTAGCAGCGGAAAACGCCCCGTTCTTTCAGGAGCGCGGGCACGTCCGCGGCGTCGGCCTTGACGTTGAGCACGTCGACTTCGCCGTCTTTCCCGGGTTCGAGCTTGTCGCGGCCGATGCGCATGATCACGCCGTACCATTTGCGCGTGCGCGGCTCGCGGAACACGGCGGACGAATCGCTCTGCCACGGGAACTCGGGCGGATCGCCAAAGCGCTCGCGGATCAGCGCGGCGACTCGGTTTGACTGGTCGGCGACGAAATCGTGCGCGGTGAAACACTGCTGCGCCAGCTCGCGCAAAACGTCCGCGTAGGCCTGCCGCACCGAGGCCACGAAAGCTCCCGACTGGCTGGGGATGTGCACGGCCAGGTATTCGTCGCCGGTGTCGAGGTCGTAGACGCGCCCGCGCACCTCGCCTTTGGCGTCGACGCGGATGTCGGCGCGGAACTGCCCGTCCATGAAGACGCGCGAACAACGCCACTCCCGCCCGTCTTTCTTCAGGCCGGCGGCCTCGAAGCGGGAAAAGTCGGGCCGCCGCCGCTGGAAGATCTCGCTCTCGAGTGTCATTCCAGCGCCTCCGTTAAAGCTCGAGAGCCATCAGATACAAAGACTGGTACCCGCCGCCACGCAAACGGAAAGCTTTCTCGCGCACGCCATACGTAACGAAGCCGAAGCGCTGGTACATCGCGACGGCTCGCTCGTTACCCGTTACTACGTCCAGTTCCAGTTGTTCGAACTGGGCCGCGCGGGCACACTCGAGCAGTGATTCCATGAGCAGGGAGCCGATTCCCCACCCCCAAGAGGCGCGAAGCACGCACAATCCCGCGCTGGCGCGATGACGGCATTTTTCGCAGGGAACGGGCGGAGCAAAACCGGCGCTGGCAGTCAGCACGCCGTCGACTTCGGCTATCAGCAGCAATTCCGTGGGACTGACCTCCGACGCTTCGATAGAACGCCGCTGCGCTTCGACGTCGACGGCGATCTCGTCGGAGTAGCGCAACATGAAGTCTGTTTCCACCGCGGCGCACCGGCGCTGCTCCAGCAACGCGGCGGCATCTTCGGCGGCCGCGCTGCGCAGAACGCAGAGGCTTCCGTTTCTCAGCGTTGTTTTACGAAAATATTTCATCTTTTTACCTTTCTTTGCCGTGATTTCGATCGCGGTCCTTTCTTGGCGTCTCCGGGCTGTTCGCCGGAGACGCCGTGTCATACGCGGCTGATGAACGACGCCATCATGGCCACGCGGGGCACGAGCTGGTCGAGATAGACCTGCTCCTGCGGGTTGTGCATGAAGTCGCCGACCACGCCCATGCCGTCGATGGTGGGCACGCCGGCGGCGGAAATGTCGTTGCCGTCCGAGCAGCCGCCCACCATGGGCGACGCCTCGAGTTCCATGTCGAGGTCGGTGCCGACCTGTTGAAGCAGCGCGAAGAGCTTTCGGTTGCCCTCGCACTCGGCCAGCGGCGGGTGAGACAGTCTGATCTCGAACTCCACGCGCGCGCCGGGCAGCACGGCCCCGCGCCCGGCGAAAACGGCGCGGCCGCGTTCGACTTCCTCGGGCACGCACATGCGCCAGTCCACGACCGCTTCGGCGTAATCGCAGACCACGTTGTCCGCGGTTCCGCCGCGGATCACGTTGGCGCTGAACGTGCTGCCGCCGGGGCCGTAATCCGACCGGCTCTCGGCGAAGAGGATCTGATGCGCCAGCTCGATATTGGCGTTGACGCCGCCCCGCGGATCGTTGCCGGAGTGGGCCGCCTTGCCCCAGCATTTGATGAGGATCTGGCCGCCGCCCTTGCGGCTGACCTTGATCAGGCCGGTTTTCGCCACGGCCGGCTCGGCGACGATGCAGGCGTAAGCCTCTTTCGCCTTTTCCAGCAGCAGCGGACGGGAATGGAACGATCCCGTTTCCTCGTCGGAGTTGTTGACGACCAGAACTTTCTTGTCCAGCTTCACGCCCAGCTCCTGAAGCGCTTTTAGCGCCCAGATCACGGAGATGTCGCCGCCCTTCATGTCGACCACCCCGGGGCCGTAGAGGACGTCGCCTTCGCGGCGCACCGGCACCGTTCCCAAAGGGTGGACCGTGTCGTAGTGGCCGACGATCAGCAGCGTGCGGTCGCCCGAGCCGATCTCGGTGACGAGATGGTCGCCCACTTCCGTCTGCGGCACGAACTGCGTCGCGACGCCGAGGCGGTCTTTGTAGAGCGAGGCAAGCAGCCGCGCGCACGCGTCGGCGGCCGCCTTGTCCCCGGTCGGCGATTCGGCGCGGGCGAGCGCGGCGAGGTCGGCGACGATGTCTTCCCTGTGCGCTTCGAGATAATCGTAAATTTTCTTTTCCAGAGCTCTCATGAAGAAACCTCCTTGCACAAACGCCTCGTTTTTTTCTTCGCCGCCGGCCCGAAAGACCGCGGCGGAGCTCACGCGCGCTCCGCCTGCGATTGTCTCTGCGCGGCGAAGAACAGCGCCAGCCCGGCGAGGATGACGGCGATGCCTGCGGCCTGCCGCGCCGAGAGCGTTTCGCCGAGGAACAGCCAGGCGAGGAAGCAGGTGCCCACCGGTTCGCCGAGGATCCCCATGGTGACGGTGGTGGCCGTGATCCACTTGAGCAGCACGTTGAACACCATCTGCCCGCCGATCGTCGAAATCAGCGCCAGACCGAGGAACGCGCCCCACGTGCCGGGCGCGTAGCCGGTGAACGGATGCCCCATGAAGAGCGCGTAAAGCGCCAGCACGGCCGAACTGCTGCCGTAGCTGAGCACCGAATAGGGCACAGCCCCCATGCGGCGGCGCAGGATCTGCCCGCAGAAGAAGTACAGACTGATGACGCCGCCGGAAACGAGCGCCAGCAGGTCGCCCCACAGCGACTGGCTGCTGACGCTGAAATCGCTCCAGCCCACGACCGCCGAGCCGACGATGGCGATCGCGCCGCCGGTCAGCGCGCGGGCGCCCAGCCTTTCGCCGAGGAACAGCCGCCCCCAGATCACCGAAAACAGCGGCTGCAGCGCCGCCAGCACGGTGGAGCTGGCGACCGACGTGTAGCGCAGCGACTCGAACCACATCACGTAATGAACGGCGAGGAAAAAACCGGCCAGCGCGCCTTCCGCATATTGAATCGGAGAGAGCGAGCGCAGCTCGCGCCGGTCGTTTTTGTGGCTCAACAGCCACGGCAGCAGCGCCAGCGTGGCGAAAAAGAGCCGGTAGAAGGCGATGACGCCCGCCGGCGCGCGGGCGACCTTGGCGAAAACGCCCGACGCGGACAACATGAACACGCCGGCTGCCAGCGCCAGATAAATGACGGAACGAGATCTCACGGCGATTCCTCCTTGCCTTCTCAGTCACATCGGCGGATCGCTTTTGGCGACGATTGTAAAAGAACGCGGCGGCAAAATCCGGCGCGCCGGCGGCGCGTCCGACCGAACCGCGAAGGCTCCGCCTGTCCCGGTCCAAGCGAACTCCGGCGGGCGGAGCGTTCCGTTTTTTTAGGTGCGCTGTCAAGGCTTGCGGCAACTTTGTTTGTGTAAAATGTTCCACGTGGAACATCAAAAGCGGGGCGAAAAACGCGGCGCGTTCTCTTCGTTTGGGATCCTAGCCTTTCAGATGGCCGTCGAACCACGCGGCGATCTCGCGCAGGCGGGCGAGGCGGTTCTTGGGGCGGCCGGAGCGGCTCAGCTCGTGATTCTCGCCGTTGAACAGGCACATGCGGCATTCCACGCCCAGCACCTTGAGCGCGGTAAACATCTGGAACGACTGGTCGCGCTCGCAGCGGAAATCTTCCTGCGACTGGATCAGCAGCAGCGGCGTCTTGACGTTGGCGACGTGCTTGAGCGGCGATTCCTGCCAGGCCTGTTCGCGCGCGTCCCACGGGCGGCCGCCGTGCTGGTCTTCCACGTAGTAGTAGCCGATGTCGCAGCTGCCGAATTTCGACACCCAGTTGCTGATCGGTCGCTGCGCCGCGGCCGCTTTGAAAAAGTCCGTCTGCGTGACGATCCAGTTGGTCATGTAGCCGCCGTAGGAGCCGCCCGTGACGCCGACGTTCTTCTCGTCGACGAAGGGCAGGTTGGCGACGCACCATTTCGTGAACGCCATGATGTCGCTGTAATCCTTGACGCCGTAAAAGCCGCGGATGTCGTCGAAACCGCCGGGCCGTCCGTCGCCGCCGCGCGGGTTGCAGTAGATCACGGCGTAGCCGCGAGAAGCCCAGCACTGCATCTCGTGGAAATAGACGCCGCCGAAGGCGCTTTTGGGGCCGCCGTGGATGTGCAGGATCGTCGGATACTTCCTGCCTTCCTCATAGCCCACGGGCTTCATGTACCAGCCGTCGAGCTGCCAGCCCTCGTTTTCGTAGCTCACGTGTTCGGGCGCGGAGAGCTGAAGCTCCTTCGTAACGTCTTCGTTGTGGCGCGTCAGCTGACGCTCGCGGCCGTTTTCGAGCAGATAGAGCTCCTGCAGCTGCAGGCTCTTGAAGCCCGTCATGACCGCCGCGCCGTCTTTCCAGTCCCAGTTGTCCACCGTGTCGGTCCCGTTGGTGAGAGCGGAGATGGAGCCGTCGGCTTCGAGCGCGTAGAGTCGGCTCCGGAAGCCCTCGGTGGCGCAGTAGATCACGCGCCCGCCCTCGACGGCGAAGCCGCCCTCCTGATCAGCCGTGTTGTAGCGGCAGTCGCTGCCCACGGCGTTGCGCAGGCTGCTGTCGAGAGCGGGCGTGACGGCGTCGAGCTTTTTGCCCTTAAGGAAGAAGAACTGGATGTTCTGATTCACGCCGACAGTTTTTTGGTCGCTGCCCGTGACCAGCACGCCGTCCTTGTACCAGCCGGCGTCCTTGAAGCCGAACGTCAGCCCTTCGCTGAGGCAGGACAGTTCGCCCGTGCCCAGGTCGAGCTCGTAGACGTGGTTGGTCGTCGGCTTCACGTCCGTATACTCGACGGCGACGAGCAGGGCTTTGCGGCCGTCATCGCTGAGATGGCAGCGCGCCACTTCCATATGCTCGGGCGTGACGCGCGTGAAGCCGCCGCTGGCGGCGTCGTACACGGCCAGCCCCGTGCGGCGCTGGCAGACGAAGCCCTTGCCGTTGGCGGTGAAAGGGAGCTGCTCGATCACGTAGTAGTCGGCGCCTTCGGGATTGTCGTAGACGGGCTCGAACGTCGCCGTCACCAGCCAGCGGCCGCCGCCGAGGTCGGCGATGGCGCTGGCCGGGCGGTCGATCGTGAACAGTTCGCGCGCCTCGCCGCCGTCAAGCGGCAGCGCGTAAAAGCGCGTGCTGTCCTTGGGCACGTCGCCGCGCCCGGAAGCGAAGATCAGCTCGCGCCCGTCGCGGCTCCAGGCGAAGAACTTCTCGGAGTTCGTGAACGTCAGCTGCCGCCCGCTGTCCGCGGCGAGGTCGTAAAGCCACAGGGCGCTGTCGTAATTGTTCTTGTCGAAGTTCGCCGAGCTGACCACGTAGGCGATCTTGCCGCCGTCGGGCGAAAACGCGGGACGCGAGAGGAACTTGAACTTTAACAGGTCGTCGTGTTGTACCGGTCTCATATGAACGTTCTCCTTTATAAGTATGGGAATTGAAAAACGGCGCACGCCGCTGTGTTTTAGCCGATTGTGCGCTCCAAAAAGTTCAGCAGGTTTTCGCCGAGCGCGCCGCGAACTTCGTCCTCGCTGAAGCCGCGGGCCAGAAGCCCGGCCGTCAGCCGCCAGCTCTCGTCGTAGAACGGCACCGCGTCCTTCGGTTCGCGGCTGTTGCCGATACGGAACTCGTCGCAGAAATCGAAGCCGAAGCACAGATGTTCCGCGCCGGCGATCTGTTTGACGTGCGCGCCGTGCGCCGCCAGCTCGTCGGGATCCGCGCGCCCCGCGCTGCCCGCGTCGAGCCGCACGAAGTCGCTGCAGGCGTTCATGCCCATGACGCCGCCGCGCTGCGCGAGCGCGGCGATCTGCTCGTCGGTCAGGTTGCGCGCCACCGGCGTCAGCGCGCGGCAGTTGGAGTGGGAAGCGATGAACGGACGTTTGGTGAGCGCGCAGAGATCCCAGAACCCCTCGTCGTTGAGGTGCGAAACGTCCAGATACATGCCCAACCGTTCCGCCTCGTCGGCCAGCCGCGCGCCGAAATCCGTCAGGCCGCCCTTGCGCCCTTCGCGCCGCGGCTGGAAGAAGCAGCCGTCGGCGGCGTAGTTGCGGCGGCTCCAGACGATGCCGATGCCGCGCACGCCCAGCTCGTAAAAGGCGCGCAGCAGATTGAGGTCGTTGCCCAGCGGTTCCACTCCTTCAAACGACAGGAGCAGGGCGATCTTCCCCGCCGCGCGGGCGGCGCGGATCTCCGCGACGCCGCGGCACAGGACCAGATCGGGACACTGCGCCAGCTCCTCGTGCATGCAGGCGATCTGGTCGAGGGCGCGGCGCAGCGTCATTTCCGGCACGTGCCGGTCGTCGATGAAGATCGACGAGATCAGCAGGTCGACGCCGCCGGCGCGGATCTTTTCCAGATAATCCGTCCTGAAAACGTCCGTCCTGCCACCCTCGAGGCGCTTGGCGGCGAGCAGGTTGAGCAGGTCGTAGTGCGCGTCGGCCACAAAGCAATCACGGTGCAGCGCCTGCGCCCGCTCCTTCAATTCCGGGGTGATGTCCATAAAGTTCCCTCCTTGGCGAAATACTGCCATGATTATAACGCGAAAGCTCTATCGCGTCCCCATGGTGAAGGAAAAAAACGGCGCTCCCGGGACGACCGCCCCGTTTCGCGGAAGCGCCTTTCACGAAAAGAGCCGCGGCGAACGAGAATCGATCGTTCGCCGCGGCTCTTCGGTGCGGTGCTTGTTTTTCCGCCGCGGAACGGCGGCGTGTATCGCGTTTTTTTGCTTTTCTTCGTCCGCGGCAGTTTGTTCCCCGCTTTTATCTGATCTTGCCCGAAGCGCGCAGCAGGCGCTCGAGGCGCTCCACGCGCGCCTCCATTTCCGCCTTGACCGCGGCGATCTCTCGCGCCTGATTGGCTTTGCTCTCGACGAGTTCGTGCTTGAGCGAAGACACCTCGGCCTGCAGCTCGGCGTTCTCCTTCTGCATCACGTAGACGCTGCTGATCGGGCCGGAGCGGTAGCGTTCGGGGATCTGGTCTTTGTCTTCCTTGCGGCCGATCTTCCACGTCAGGCCGGCGTTGGCCATCGACTCGCCGTGGTGCGTGACGGACACTCCGGCGTGGACCATGAAGTCTTCTTTCAGGTAGTGCGCGAAGCCGAGGGCCAGCGCGTACTCGCCTCTGTACGCTCCGAAGCCGGCCATGATCTGGCTGGGCTCGACGGGGTCGTACTGCATCGGTTTCAGTCCGGCGAGCGCGGAGCCGAGCGCGCCGGTGCTCTTGATTTCGCTTCTCAGTTCGCCCATCTGGTTGTAGACGCTGCCGAAGTTGTTGTAGATGTTGGTGAACTGGGTGTCGACGGCGCTGAGGGCGTCGCCGACGTTATGGTACGTGCCGCCGCGGATGACGTAGGTGGGGGCGGAGACGGAGCCGTCAGGGTTGACAGAGGAGCCGCCGCCGAGGTGATTGGAGACGCTCGACGACACGCCCCAGAGCTGCGAGCCGTTGACCGCGTCGGCGCTGGTCTGAGTGACGTCTCCCCTGGCGACGTTGACGATCTTGTTGCCGGTCGCGTCGAAGCCTTTGGCGGTGACTTTGCCGGCGAAGGTGGGCGCGTCGACGACGCGCACGGTCACGTCTCTTTCGTCGCGGGTAATTTCAATGTTGCTGCCGTTCTTGAACTGGACGGTATTGTTCTTGGCGACGACGATCGACGGTCCTCCATTGGTCTGAAGGTTCCATTTGCCGCCCTGCCCCGCGTCGGGATCGAGGCCGATCGTGACGACGCCGCCCGCGACGGTGGTAATGACGCCGTTGGCGCCGACGAACTTGATGTCCGGCGTCGCGCTTTGTCCGAGCGTGACCGTGTGCGCGGGAGACGTTGTGGAGTCGCTGAGGGTGAATTTGTAGGTCGCGGCCCCGCCTGCGGCGGAGACGGCCGCCCGAAGTTGGGCGACGTTGACGGCGTCGGTATCTTCAAAACCGGCTGCGACGTTGGTGATCTGGCGGGTGCGTCCTGTCGTCTTGTCGCCGATGGAAAGCGCGCCCAAGGTGGATTGCCACGCGCTGCCGCTCTCCGTGGACGCGGCTCCGGTGGAAGGATCATAGCCTTGCACGTTCGCAGCCGTATCCGCCACGCTGTAGGAGCCCAGCGCTACGCCAGCGTCCGTTGTAGCTTTCGCTCCATAGCCGCCGACAGCGGTAGCGGTCTGCGCGTTTGCCGCGCTGTCTGCGCCCAGCGCCATCGACCAGCCGCCGGAAGCGTTTGCATGCCAACCCATGGCGACATCCATGGTCTTTTTCGTTGCGCTTTCCGCTCCGATGGCAACGGTCCAGCCCCCTTCCGCCGTACTTTCATTGCCGACAGCCACTGCCATTTCGCCGGATACGGTCAGTTTATTCCCCAGCGCCACGCCCCACTGTCCGCCGCCGTGATTGTCATTTGAGCCGATGATTTTATTGGCAATGCCGAAAGAGGAGCCCAGATTTTCCGCTTCGGAGTCGGTACCGACGACGACGCTGCCGCCGTTTGCCGTATTCTTCATACCGACGGCCACGTTCTGGTCAGAACCTCTTCCCCCGCCGGTCTTGGTATATGTCCATGTGGTGCCGTTCCGTTCCGCCGTGTAGCCCACAAGGTTCCCCACGCCAAGGACCGTATTCTGTTCACCGGCCACATGGGTTATTTTATTGTCGTAATTCTCGTAATCCGTACCGAAGACTGCGTTATGCACGCCGTCCACGGTCAGGCTCTGGCCGACGACGATGCTGTTGTTCCTTCCATTCTTGACGCCCGCCAGCGTGTTGTTGTTGCCGAGGACGGTGCTGTTGTTGCCGGAAGACGAGGAGAAAATGCCGATGACCATGCTGTCCGTCCCGGTCGCTCCGTCGTTGGCATAGTTCGTCCCCGCTCCCTGTTTGTCGCTCTTCACGGAATAGTAGCGGACGGCGCCGTTTGCTATGGCCGTATTCAAAGCTTTCATCTGCGCCACGTTGACGGCGTCGGTGTCTTCCGTGCCGGCCGCCACGCCTGTGATCTGGCGAGTGACGCCTTTTGAAACGTCGCCTACGGAAACGGCGGCTGCGGTGGCTTTCCAGGTGCCGACAATCAGATTCCTTTCGCCGCGAGCGGTATCGTACTTTGTCTCCGCATCCGTATACCCGGTTTTAGCGGAATTCATGGCTGCCTGAGCCGTATCCATGGCCGCTTTGGCATCATCCATTTTTTTCTTGCGTGCCAAATCATATTGATTACCGGAATGCTCGTAGCTGTGATAAGTCTGATAAGCCTGTGTATATGCGGCGCTCTTCTCCAGGAAATCATTGACTTTTCCTTCGTAGTCCGCTTTCTTCGTGGTGTAATCGGATTCCAAACCGGGTAATGCTGCGTTCAGCTGTGTCAGTCTTTCTGTTTTTCCTGACAAAGTTGCTATTTCCGCGTCATTTTGGATGTTTTTCTTTGTGGCGGGGTTATAACCGTATACCCCGGCGTCCACGGAGGAAACAGACTCGCTGCCGAGGGCTACGCCGCCGTTTTTCTGCACATCCGTATTGTAGCCGAGCATGACGGCGTTGCTAACATTGGCGGTATGTGTCTTATCCGGGACAATAGCTTTCACATTGTATGGAATCGGTATGCCTGTATATCCTCCCGGCGTACCGGCAGAATTTCCCAAACTGGGCGTGTAGGTTTTGCTCACTACATCTTCCCTGGTTGCCATGGAGCCAAGAACGACATTATTCGCTCCGCCGGACAGTTGATGGTAATCGCCGATCACCACGTCAGCCGTTCCGTCAGACACACTGTTTCCCGTACCTACGACGGACACGCGGTTCACGTTGATTCCTGTGTTCTGGAACCCCGTCACTGTATTGTTGGAGCTGACGCCGTTTGTCGTACCGTTCAGGATATTTCCCGTTCCGATGATTTGAGAACGCCTTGCATAATCAGAGGTGTTGCCGTTACCCACAGCCAAGACAGAGCCGCCGCCGGTAGCCGCAAAATTACCCATTGCTTTTGCAGCCTGATCCGAATACCCTTCCTGATAACCGCTGCGGAAAAGCAATTCTGTCATAGCGCCTTGCCCGAATGTTCCCTCCAGTCCGCTTGACATGTCTCCTGTGGCGTGAGAAATGATATTTCCTGAACCGAATACCATGGAATTATCTGCATTATCCAGTTTGTTCCAGGTGCCGATTATACTGCCCGCCACGCCATTTGAGGTGTCACCGTCCGAGGTAATCTTATTATTTACCCCATAAATGGAAGACCAGATATTCGGAAAAAAGCCATCATTGCTTTCAATGACAGAATTGTGTCCTGTCACAGTTCCTTCGTGCCCCAGAGCCAGTGCGCTGTGTCCCACCGCCACGCTCAATCCCCGGGCGCTTTGCGCATTATACCCCACGACAACGCTGCCGCTGCCCTGTTCCCTTTTGCCGGACGCCTTTTCCTCCGGTGTCATGGAGCCGATGATTACCGATTCCTTGATTGTGCCAAATGTTTGATAATCGCCGATTACGATGCCCGAGTTGGGATTGGTCGTTTCGTTGTTGTTCCCGATGATGGTGAGGCTTTCCGTCCCCTTCATGTAGGTATCGTTGCCGGAAATTTTGTTGCCCATGCCGATGACCAGATCCGAGGTGCTGTTGCGCACGATGCCCTGATATCCGGAAACGGTGCCGGCATCCCGCTCCGTGATGCTGTTGTTGTCGCCGAACACGTTCTGGCGGTCGCTGTTCGTCACGGTATTCTTCTTGCCGATGCCCCGTACGTCTTCGCTGTCTTTGACGTTGTTCTCCTCGCCCAGCACATACGTGTGTTTTACTTTTTCTCCGGTATTCTTGTACCCATTGATCATGTTGTAGCGGCTGGCATCGCTGTTTGTCCCCGTCAGCGTGTTATTGACGCCGATCAGCTGCGAGGTCATGGCGTAGTTCGCCTTGTTCCCGCCGCCGATGGCCAGCACCGCCCCGCCGCCTTCGGACGATTTGACGGCGCCGCGCAGCGTGTCGGCAAACTCTTTGGCCGAATTTCCGCCGCCGGTAAACATGCTGATGCCCGATATCGCGCCGATCGAATTTTCCACTTCGTTGCCGGCGCCGAAGATCAAGGCGCCGTTGGCGTTGTTCGTGCGGTTCGCCGTACCGACGACGCTGTTGGCGATCCCTGAAACTTCCGAAGAAGAGCTGTTCGATTCGATGCTGTTCAGGGAACCGACGATATTGGCCCCCATATTTTGTGTAACATAAGAAGACCAATTACTGCCATTATATTTTCCGGAAATGATGGAATACGTGCCGAGCACGGAGGAAAACGCTCCCTGATTGTAACTGTTCGCGCCGATGGTGGTGGCGTTGATGTTCACGTTTCTCGATTTGACGTTTAACACGTCGGAGCCGTCGACTTCCACGTCGCCGAGTTTCCCGACGTATTTGTGGTCCCCGATCATCGTGCTGCCGGAGCGGGCGTAGGCGTTCTGGCCGATGGCGACGCTGCTCGCCCATTTCTTCTCATCTGTCTGCCCGAATTTGAAGAATTTTTCCTGATTGCCGTACATGTTCTCGACGAAAGCGTTCTTGCCGATAGCGATGCTGCCTTCCTGCATGACGTAATCGTCGATCTGCGCGTGGTCGCCGATGACGACCGCGCCGTTGGTTGCCGCGTTGTTGCGAAGCTGCGTATCGTTGCCGATTCTGATGTTTTGGTTCCCCGGCTCGACGAATGTCGTCACGCCGTCCGGCGCCGCTGCTCCCGGCACGGGGCGCAGCAGCATCAGGCCGAGCGCCACGGCCGCCAGCGCGCCGCCTTTCAGGACGGCCGACGAATTCCTTTTCGTCCCGTGCGCCTCGGGAGCGGAGCGGTGCGGACCATGCGTGTTTCCCTTTTCCATCAAAAATTTCCTCCTTCCGGAACTTCAAAAAATATCCACGGAATTGTGGGGTGAAAACGTATTTTGCAGAAACAACAAAACAAATTCATGGTAACATGTTTATCTTTATAATAAATCTGATTATTAAGTTAATTTCGGCTCGGGGGGGGTGTAAGATAATTATTTCATATAAGATTATTTAAATTCATCGTCTCGATGAAAAATGGACGCCCGCGCGAAAGGTATCGCGAAGGCATGGAGGAATGCAAGAAGAAAGGTTTTGCGGCGCCCGGCGAAAAAAAATCTGCCGCGTCCTTCGCTCTTTCGCGAGGGACGCGGCAGATTTTTTTTCGGGAGTTCCAGTTTTCGGGGCTCGGGGGTGAAGTACGCAAACTTGGCGAAATGCCGCTCCGATTATGCCGCGAAAGCGGGAACAATCCCTCGCGGGGAGCGCGGCGCGTTAGGACCTTTCGTACGGCTTGATCTCGCGCACGACGTCGAGGATCGTGCCGTCGCGGGCTTCGAGGATGGCGACGACTTTGTCGTTCCATTGCAGCGGATCGGGGCGGCCGACGAGCGCGTAGGCTTTTTCCTGGAGCTCTTTGATACTCACGTGCGTGATGCCGGCGCGGTCGAGGCAGTCGACGATGTCCTGTCGTCTGGGGTTGACGGCGACGCCGTAATCGGTGACGACGACGTCGACGCACTCGCCGGGGGTGGTGACGGTGACGACGCGCTCGCAGACGGTGGCCATGCGGCCGCGGGTCAGCGGCGTGACGATGACGGTGCACTTGGCGCCGGCGGCGGTGTCGGGATGGCCGCCGGGCGCGCCGCGCAGCACGCCGTCGGAGCCGGTGATGACGTTGACGTTGAAGTCGACGTCGACTTCCAGCGCGGCGAGGATGACGAAGTCGAGCTTGTTGACGAAGGCGCCTTTGTTGGCGGGGCTGGCGTATTCGCCGGCGCTGATTTCGTAGTGGCGGGGATTGGTGCGGATGTCGTCGATGGCGCCGGTGTCGAAATCCTGCGTGTCGACGACGCAGCCCACGAGGCCCTTGCGCTGCAGTTCGCAGATGGGGCCGGCGATGCCGCCGATGGCGAAGCTCATCGTGATGCCGCGCTCGCGCATGAGCGGTTCGATGAAGCGGTTGACGGCCAGCGAGGGGCCGCCCGCGCCGGTCTGGAAGCTGAAGCCGTCCTTGAACCACGGCGTGGCGGCCATGACTTGGGCGGTGGCCTCGGCCATCATCAGATCGCGGGGATTTTGGGTCATGCGCGCGGCGGCGGAGGCGATCTTTTTCGGATCGCCGATCTCGTCGACTTTCACTACGTAGTCCACGTTGACGCCGTGGATCGAAGCGGGAAAGTTGGGGTAGGGCACGAGCGTGTCGGTGATGACGACGACCTTGTCGGCGTATTCCGAATCGACGACGGCGTAGGAGAGCACGCCGCAGTCGCTTTTGCCGCCGACGGCGCGGCAGTTGCCGTACTCGTCGGACGTGGGAGAACCGATAAAGGCCACGTTGATGTGCACGTCGCCCTCCTCGATGGCGCGCACGCGGCCGCCGTGGCTGCGCAGGATCGCGGGCGTCTTCAGCTTGCCGCGGGACACCACTTCGCCCATCCGCCCGCGGATGCCGCTGGTCTGAAGGCCGGTGACGACGCCGTCTTCGATGTACCGGGCCACGGGATCGTGAGCCGAGCCCAGGCTGGAGGCGGCGATGGTGATGTCTTTGAGGCCGAGGGCGACGATCTCCTGCATGACCATGTTGACGACAAAGTCGCCGTCGCGGAAGTGGTGGTGGAAGGAAACGGTCATGCCGTCCTTGAGTCCGCACGCCGTGATGGCCTCGCGGATGGAGGCGACGATTTTGCTTTCCCGCGGCTTTTCGCAGATGCGCGTGCGCGGGCCCTGCTTCTTGATGTACTGGCCGTCGCGGGCGTGAGCGCCCGCGTAAGGCTTCCAGCCCTGCGCGATCAGTTCTTCGGGAATTTCCCGGCCGACTGCGTTCAGCATTTTACAGATCCCCCTCGTAAACGCCGCTGGCCTTGGCGAGCTGGATGACGCGCTCGGCGCCGGGCACAAAGGCGATGTCGATCATTTTGCCGTTGATGGTGAACACGCCGACGCCTTTGGCGGCGTTTTCGCGGTAGGCTTTGACGAGCGTCTCAGCGGCGGCGATCTCCTGCGGCGTCGGCGCCAGCATCTCGTGGACGATGCGGATCTGCCGGGGATTGATCAGCGACTTGCCGTCGAAGCCCATGTCCTTGTTCTGCTGCATTTCGGCGCGGAAGCCCGCCTCGTCGTCGAGGTCGGTGAAGACGGTGTCGAAGCACTGCACACCGGCGGCGCGGGCGGCGATCAACATCTGGCCGCGGGCGGCGAGCATCTCGATACCGCCGGGGACCGGCTTGACCTGCATGCACTTGCGGTAGTCGCCGCCGGAAAGGGCGATGCCGAACAGGCGGGGCGAAGCGGTGCAGATCTCGTAAGCGTTGAGCACGCCCTTGGGGCTTTCGATGGCGGCCATCAGCAGCGTGCGTCCCTCTTCGACGCCGAACTCGCGCTCGGCTTCGGTCACGGCGGCGTCCACGGTTTGCACGTCGGCGGCGCTCTCGGTCTTGGCGATGCGGATGCCGTCGGTGCCTCCGGCGACGGCGACGCGCACGTCCTCGCGCCAATGCGGCGTGTCGAGGCCGTTGATGCGCACGAGCACTTCCGTGTCGCCGTAATCGACGGTTTTCAGCGCGTGATAAAGCGAAAAGCGCGCCGCGTCCTTCTGGTTCTCGGCCACCGCGTCTTCGAGGTCGAGCATGATCGAGTCGGCTCCGTAAATATACGCGTCCTTGATCAGTCCGGGCTTCTGCGCGTTCATGAACATCATCGTGCGGCGCAGGCGGAACTTTTCCGGTTTCGGGCGGGGGATCATGCGATCTCGCCTCCCCAGGGATACGGTCCGTCGGCGTCGCGCTGACAGCCGCGGTAATAGGCGCACTCGACGCGCGCCGTGATGGTGCAGTCCAGCGCGCCGTGGTCGCTGACAGTGACGGCGGCGTTTTTCACGCCGAGGCGCGCCAGCGTGGCGAGCACGGTCTCTTTGATCTGGCGGCCGTACTGGTTGATGACGGTGCTTTCAAGGTTCAGGCTGATGCCCGACGGCGCCGGCTCGAGCGTGACCATCACGTCGCTCGATTCGAGCGTGCCGGCCACGCCGGTGGTTTTCAGTTCCATGGCTTTGACCTCCTGACAGGATTTCTACGATAATTCCAAGGAGAAAGCGCAGCCGGGAAAGCGCTGCGCTCGATCGGACAAAATCAGGCGTTCGCCGACGGTTTCTTTTTTCCGAAGAAAGAGGCGACGATGGGGTAGACCAAGAGGGCGACGCTGAGCACCATCAGGGAGCCGGCGATGGGGCGCGAGAACATGCTTACCAGGTCGGCGCGCGAGATCGTGTAGGCGCGGCTGAAGTTGCTCTCGCAGATCTCGCCCAGCACCAGGCCGAGGATCATGGCGGCGCTGTTGAAGCGGCAGACGGCGAAGATCAGCCCGATGATGCCGGCGACGGCCATGATCTTCACGTCGGCGATGCTCATGTTGGTGGCGTAGGAACCGATGATGGCCAGCATGACGATGATCGGGCCGAGATAGCTGTAGGGGATGGCGAGGATTTTCGCGAAGACCTTGGCGATGCCCATGGCGACGATGACCATGAGGATGTTGGTGACGAGCATGGAGGCGAACGTGGCGCTCAGGTACTGGGGCTGGTTGGTGAGCAGCAGCGGCCCGAGCTGCACGCCCTTGAGCACCAGCGCGCTCATCATCACGGCCGCGGCGTTGCCGCCGGGGATGCCGAGCGAGAGCAAAGGCACCATAGCGCCGCCGGTGGCGGCGTTGTTGGCCGATTCGGATGCGGCGATGCCGTCGATGATGCCGGTGCCGAACTTCTCGGGATGCTTGGAGAGCTTCGTTTCCGTGGAGTAGCACAGGAACGAGGCGATCGTCGCGCCGGCGCCGGGAAGGATGCCGATGATCGTGCCGATAATGGAGCAGCGAAGCACGAGCCACTTGATCCTCAGCCACTCGGCCAGCGTAGGCATCTTCGTGTCCACGTGACCGCCGCCGACGCCTTCCTTGGCGTCGAGGCGGTCGCTCTTGCGCGTCTGCTTGAGCACCTCGGTGACGGCGAAAATACCGATCAGCACGGGGATCATTTCCAGACCGGCCAGCAGTTCTTTGGAGCCGAAGGTCATGCGCTGCACGGCGTACATCCTGTCCTGGCCGACGCAGGCCAGAAGCAGGCCGATCAGGCCGGAGATGATCGTGCGCAGGATGTTGGACGAGTCGAGGCAGGCGAGGATCGACAGACCCATGAACGTGATCGCGAACAGGTCGGAAGGGCCGAACGACAGCGCCGCCTGCGTGAGCTGCGGCGAAAGCAGCAGCATGCAGAACGCCGAGACCAGGCCGCCGATCGCCGAAGCGCCGAGCGCCACGCCCAGAGCCTTGCCGGCTTCGCCGCGCTGCGCCATCGGGTAGCCGTCGAACGTCGTCGGCGCGCTGGAAGGTACGCCTGGAATCTTGAACAGGATCGCCGTGATCGAGCCGCCGGTGATGGCCGAGCAGTAAACGGCCACGAGGAAGACGATGGCCGGCACCGGCTCCATGCTGTACGTAAACGGCAGCCCGAGCGCCACGGCCATCGTGGAGCTGACGCCGGGCAGAGCGCCGAAGATCGTCCCCATCACGATGGCCATGACCACCATGAAAAACACTTGCGGCTCCATCAGCACGCTGAAGCCGCTTTGCAGCAATTCAAAAGTCGACATTCCGATTCACCGCCTCACGAGATAAGAGATTGGGCCTGAGACACCAGCGACTCCAGCCAAAGCGCGAAGTTGCGCGCCTGAGGGATGGTGCCGCGGGGCAGATTGACCGACAGCAGGACGCTGAAGACCACATAGAGGAGCAGCGTGACCAGAATCGAGAAGACGAACAGGCGCGCGACTTTCCGTTCGCCCAGCAGCATGCCGTAGAAGAACAGCATCAGGAAACACGTGCCCATGAAGCCGAGCGGTTCGAGCACAAAGCAGGCCGCCACGACGATGACGATGCCGAGGAACAGACGGCTGGCGAAAAATCCGCCGATGGAAGCGAAAAAGGCGCCCAGCGAAAACTCCGCTTTGCCCCTGTTTTTCATGACGATGCGCGCGATGTTGATCGCCACGCAGATCAGAAGCAGAACGATGATGACGTTGGGCCACACGTCGGGCTTGAGGGCGTAGGGATTGCGCAGGACCTTGGCGGGGACGGGCGCCTCCAGCACGTGGAACGCGTACGTGTAGGCCAGGCCGAGCCACAGCAGAACGTTGAGAATCAGTTCGAACACTGATCCGCACCACCTTTCAGGGATTGAGGAAGCTTGTGCTACAATAAACGTTGACAGAGTAAAGAAAAAAAGGGGAGCGGCAAAGCCCCCCTTTCGTGGTTGCGGCGCGCAGGAGGAACTACTTGGCGTAGTAATCCTTCTTCAAAACTTCCTCGGACTTCAGATACTCGGTGAAGGTCTTGTACTCGCTCTCGAACAGCTCGGCGAACTCCTTGGGCGCGGCGAAGCCGGGGCGCTCGTCGTAAGCGCCGGCCACAAGGAAATCCTGCCATCCTTTGGTCTGAACGGCCTTCTCGATGGCGGCGACCAGCGCGTCGATCGCGGGCTGAGGCGTGCCGGCCTTGGCGAAAAAGCCGCGCCAGGTGCCGATGAAGGAATCGATGCCCAGCTCGCCCGTGCTCTCCATGTTGGGATAGAGCTTCATGCGCTTTTCGCAGATGGCGCACAGCGGCACGATGTCGCCCGCCTGGATCAGCCCGGCGATCTCGTCGGTGCCGGTGATCATCATGTCGATGTGACCGCCCACCAGCGCGGAGTTCATCTCGGAACCGCCGGAGTAGGGCACTTCGTTCACGTCGAGCCCGGCCAGCGTCTGGCGCAGCGAAGCGCCGTCGGCGCCCGTGGCGGTGAGCATGCCCACGTTGATCTCGAACGGATGCTCCTTGGCGTACTTGATCATCTCGGAAAAGCTGTGATAGCCCTTCTGGTCCATGGCTTTCTTGGAGCCGGCGATGATGTTGATGGAGTGGACCAGTTTGGCGACGGGAATGAACTCGGAGCGGAAGTTCATCGAAGTGGCTCCCTGCAGGTCCTGCATGATCAGGCTCTGCGTGCCCAGCATGAAGGTGTAGCCGTCGGCGGGCTGCTTGTAGGTGTACTCCACGCCGTTGACGCCCGAGCCGCCGGAAACGTTGACGACCTCGACCTCGACGCCGAGGATGTCCTTGAGCAGCTTGGCCATGGGGCGGATCGTGCTGTCGGCGCCGCCGCCCACGCCCCAGGGGCAGACCACGTCGATCTTGCGGGTGAACTTCCACTCTTCGGCCCCCGCGGAAACGGCCGCGGCGCCGAGCAGGGATACGGCCAACAGAGCATACACGAACTTTTTCACTTGCAATTCCTCCTTTAAACGTAAACGAGATTGAGTTAATGACGCTGATTTTATTATTCAACTTTTTAGGGAAAATGCCAATACTAAAAGTTTTATGCGCCCATAAGGTCACAATTATGGTCAAAGATATTTATACAGTATACATTTAAGGAGGCGGCGCGATTGAATTTGAAACACGCTTCTTACATCATGGCTATTCTCGAGGCGGGCAGCATCACGGCGGCCGCGAAAAAACTCCTCATTTCCCAGCCGTCGCTGTCGCAGACCGTCAAAGCCGTGGAAGACGAACTGGGGCTGCTGATCTTCGACCGCCACGCCAAGCGGTTGACGCTCACCTACGCCGGCCAGCGCTACGTCGAAAGCATGCGCGAGATCATGACGGCCGAGCGGAATCTCCTCAGCGAGATCGCCGAAATGAAAAACGATCACCGCGCCACGCTGCGCATCGGTATTTCGGCGCAGCGCAGCATCTCCCTGCTGCCGCAGATCCTGCCCGCCTTTCTCGCCCGCTATCCGCTCGTCACCGTCGAACTGAAAGAACTGCCTTCCGTCCGCCTCGAGGAGCTGCTCAGCAAGGGCGGCTGCGACGTGGCCTTCATCACCACCGCGTCGAAGCAGAACGACCTGGAGTACCGCCTGCTGGAAAACGAACAGATCGTCCTCATGGCCTCCAAGCAGACAGCCATCTCCCGCCGCATCGGCCAGGGGACCGAGATCGAACTGAGCGAAGCGCGGGAGGAAAACTTCGTCAACCTCACCTCGGGGCACAGCGTGCGCACCATCCAGAACCACCTCGCTCAGCTGTGCCAGTTCGAGCCGCGCGTGCTGCTCGAACTGTTCAACATGGAAGCCGCCAAATTGGTCACCGCCCAGCTCAACGCCGTGATGGTCTGCCCTTACGGATACATTCAGGGAGACACGCGCGTGGAAACTCTGACTAAATGTTATCCGCTGCGCTGCCATGGCTTCGAGCGGCATTTCTACTTCTGTTATCGGAAAAAGCTGCGGCTTTCCAGCTATATGCGCGACCTCTTCGACATCGCCCGCAGCAAGTGTCAGTATCATACGATGTAGTCCGCGCCGATTGAAAGCGCGTGTCGAAGGCGAAAAAACCTTTCGGGCGAGAACGTTCCGTCCGAAAGGTTTTTTCGCAGCTGCGCCGTTTGCTCCCCGGCGCGCGGCGGCAAGGGCCCCGCAAACTATGTCAGCGCTTTTTATCAAGAAATAGCATAAGCGCGGCGAAGCTGGGAATCGGTAGCGGAATCTCACGAAAAACACAGCCCGCAGGCAGCTCTGGAATGTTCTCCAAAGACGCCGCGGGCTGTGTTGTCTTATACTATTTCTCAATTAAAGCACCTAACAATCCATTGTCTTGCGGTAATACTCCTTATGGTCTGAGCGGTGAGAT
>NZ_RAWT01000035.1:0-29644 GCF_003612005.1 Pyramidobacter sp. CG50-2 | reverse complement strand
AATGCAAGCTTCTTTTAATTCAGATTTAATGCAACGGGGTACCGGATGTTGCGTTGCATTTACCTTGAAGAATTTCAAAATTGGTTCGCCGTGAAGAAAACTTGATGTTACTGCGGTTTTGTGAGCGCAAATCTGGTAAAATGTTCCTGGTATTGTCGGTCGCCGTTTTTGTCCGGCGCAAAATTTCAACGCGCATGAAAAGGCGCGGCGAAGGAGGAGTGCCTGATGAGAAGTTACGGGCTGGGGCTTGGCTTCGTCGCCATCTGGGCGGCGACTTATGCGGTGCAGAATCAGGATATTCTGGCGGTGCGCTTTTTGGCCTGGGACTTCGCGCTGCCTCAGGGACTCTGGGAGGTCTTTTTGTTTTTCTTCGGCATCGTCGTGATGTGGCTGATCTCGCTGGCCGCTTCATGGGAAGGCCGGTTCCGCAGCCGTCGTGAGATCGAGCGCGCCCGCCGCCGCATCGCCGCGCTGGAGAAGGAGCGCGGCGCGCTGCTGGCGGCGATGAAGGCCGCCGGCGCGTCTCAGGAAGAGATCACTTTCATCGAAAACGGCACGTCGCTGTAAATCAAAAAACGGCCGCCGCCGGGGTCGCCGGCGGCTTCGTCGAGGAAGGACTGTTTGCGTTGATCCCTGTGTGTTCGTTCAATGATTTGGATATTTACCAGCCCGGCGAGAAGACCCGCGATCTCGCCCGCCGGCTGGAATGTTCCGAGCTGGCCGCCGCGGTGCTGGACAGCCGAGCGGCGGGCGAGGAACAATTCCGGCAGCTGCTGAACGTCCCCGATCTTCGCCGGCAGTTGGACGAGCTTTTTCTCGGACGCGCGGCCTCGGCGGCGCGGGAGCTGTGGCTGAAGGCGGTGCCCGGAAAAAGAGTTTTCGTTTACGGAGACTACGACGTGGACGGCGTCTCGTCCACGGTGATCGCGCTTGAACTGGCGCAGCAGAGCGGCGCGTCCGAGGCGGTCTATTACATCCCCGACCGCCGTTCCGAAGGTTACGGCCTGCATCCTGCGAGCATGCGCCGCATCATCGCCGACGGTTTCGACACGCTGATCGTGACGGACTGCGGTTCGAAGGACGTGGAAGCCGTAGAGATGGCGCGCACCGCCGGGATGAACGTGTTGATCTTCGACCACCATGCCGTGGAAGGCGACATCGTCCGGCTCGAATCATTGGTCAATCCCCAGATGGACGGCGACGCCGAAGCCAAACGGCTTTGCGCGACAGCCGTTTTGTGGTGTTGGGCCTGGCAGGCGCATATTTTGCCCGAAAGCCACCTGGCCGGCATGCTTCAGCTGGCCGCGCTGGCTACGGTGTCCGACTGCATGCCGCTGGGGCCGCTGAACCGCTCGCTGACGCGCGAAGGCATCAAGATGATGCGCCGCGCTCCGCGCCGCGGGCTGCGCGAACTGCTCCGCTCCCTGTGCCCGAACGAACCCGACTCGATGATCGACGAAAATCGTCTGTCCATGAAGGTGATCCCCTGCCTCAACGCCGCCGGGCGCGTGCAGGTGGCTGACGTCGCGGTCAACGTGCTCTCCGGATTGGGAACGCCGCTGGAACTGCAGCGCAGCGTCGATCAGCTGCTGGATCTCAACCGCCGCCGCCGCGATATTTCCGCGGCGATCTGCTCGAGCATCAACGCCGGTCTGGAGCAGGGCGAGCGGTCGCAGGTCCTGTTCAACGGCAGCTGGCCGGTGGGGATCTTGAGCGCGATCGCCAGCCGTCTGTGCAGCGAACACAACAAGGCCTTCGCGCTGGCCGCGCCGTCGGGCGGCGGCATCCGCGGCACCCTGCGCGTGCCCAGCGGCGCCAACGCGGTGGAACTGCTGAAAAGCCTCGACGATCTGCTCGACGCCTGGGGCGGGCACAAAAGCGCCGCGGGATTCTCCGTCGATCAGCTCAAATGGCCCCGCCTGGAGCGGGAGCTGAACAGTCTGCTTCAGAATATCAAAGTTGAAAAAACGCCCGAAGAGGTGATCGAGTTCGAACCCGATCGGATCACCGGCGCGGCATGGGACGAGGTGCAGCGCATCGGGCCCTTTGGCAACGGCAACCCTCTGCCGGCCTTTTTCGTGCCGCTGGATTCCCGCACGACATATGCGCCGTTGGGCAAGCGCGGCCTGCATACCCGCGTGCTTTTTGGCGGCAACGCGCTGATCGCCTTCAACGGCGCCGAGCAGATCGAACGCACGGAAGGTATCCGTGGTTGGCTCTACCGTCCCCGTCCGAATCTCTGGCAGGGGCGCGTCAGCCTGCAGTACATCGTTGAAGGCATTGTCGTGGCCTGATCTCATGAGAAAGCAGCGGAAGCGCCCGCCGGCGTTTCGCGGGGAAAAATAAAAGCGCGAGGGAGTGAGGAGCATGGCGTTGACGGAAGATACGGTTGCCGCCGCGGCCGCGCGCAACCGGAAAAAGAATACGGAAGAGCTCGGCGCGCCCGTCGCGCAGGGAGGCGCGGAAGCGCCGCGCCGTCCCGAGACGGAAACTTTCAAGTTCGCCGTTTCCCGCGTCAATCCCTTGGCTTCCGCTGGCAAAGGGATCGGCACTGCCGTTGCGGCGCGGGAAGATCCCGGTGCGGCGCTCAAAAAAGAGCTGAATATGCTGCGCGACAGTTACATGGGACGCCTGCCGGTGCCTCAGCGTTCAGTGACCGTCAGCTTCGCCTGGCAGGAACTGTGGGGCAAGGCGTCGCGCTACCTGTCGCATGACGATCTCAAGCAGCTCGGCGAGGCGTTGGTGTTTGCCGCGCAGGCACACGGCGATCAGATGCGCGCCTCCGGCGAGCCCTACGTCATTCACCCTGTGTACGTCACGTCCATCCTCGCCGACATGCGCATGGACCTGCCGACATTGCAGGCCGGCCTGCTGCACGACGTGCTTGAAGACACGCCCGTGACCGCCGACGAGATGAAAAATCGTTTTGGACCGACCGTGGAGATGCTCGTGGACGGCGTCACCAAGCTGGGCAAGCTGCCGTTCAAGACCTTCGAGGACTATCAGGCGGAAAACCTGCGCAAGATGTTCCTCGTTATGGCCAAGGACATCCGCGTCGTCCTCATCAAGCTGGCCGACCGCACGCACAACATGCGCAGCCTCGGCGCTCTGCGCCGCGACAAACAGCAGCGCATCGCCAAGGAGACGCTGGAGATCTACGCGCCGCTGGCGCACCGGCTCGGCATCTATCAGGTCAAGCGCACGCTCGAGGATCTTGCCTTCAAGTATTATGATCCGACCATGTATTACGACATCAAGCGGCGCGTCAAAAAACGCCTGCCGGAGCGCGAAGCCATCGTCAACCAAGCCATGGAGACCCTGGGCGAACGGCTCAAGAGCATGAGCATCGAGGCTCACATCAAGGGGCGGGCCAAACACTTCTACAGCATCTTCGAGAAGATGAACCGCAAGAAACTGTCGGTGGAGCAACTTTACGATCTTCTGGCTCTGAGAGTTATCGTGAACGACGTGACGACCTGCTACACCGTCCTCGGCATCGTCCACACGCTGTGGAAACCGATCCCCGGACAGTTTGACGATTACATCGCCAACCCCAAGAACAACATGTACCGTTCCCTCCACACCACGGTCATGGGGCCGCAGGGCGAGCCGCTGGAAGTGCAGATCCGCACGTGGGAGATGCACTGGCTGGCCGAGTACGGCGTGGCCGCTCACTGGCGCTATAAGGAAGGTCAGGGGCACATCGACGAGCTGGATCAGAAGCTCGAATGGATCCGCAAGACCCTCGAGAACGGGCCGGAGACCAACAGCCAGGAGTTTATGGAACGCCTGCGCGACGATGTGCTGACGTCGGACGTGTTCGTCTTCACGCCCGAGGGCGACGTGAAGAGCCTGCCCCGCGGCAGCTGTCCCGTGGACTTCGCTTATGCCGTGCACAGCCGCATCGGCGAACAGTACGTGGGCGCCATGGTCAACAACCGCATCGTCGCCGCCGACTACGTACTGCACAACGGCGACATCGTCAAGATCATGACTTCGCCGCAGGGAAAGCCTTCGCGCGACTGGGCCAATTTCGTCAAGAGCAGCAAGGCGAAAAGCCGTATCCGCAGCTACTTCAAGCGCCTCGATTCGCAGGAGAAAAACGAGAACATCCAGCGCGGCCGCGAACTGCTGGAGCGGGAATTGAAGACGCGCCTCGGCGAGAATTTCAAACCCGTGGACGAAGTCATCCCCTGCATCAGCCGCATCGCTCACGACGTAAGCTGCAATAACGCCGACGACGTACTGGCGGCGATCGGTTCCGGCGCGATTGGGCCGGCGGGCATCGCCCAGAGAGTCTGCGTGGCGCTGAACACGCCCGTCTCCGAGGCGATACCGCAGGTCCCGGAAGCGGTGGGGCAGAAGCCTCACAGCTTCGCTCAAAAAGGGGCCGACGTGATCGTCGAAGGCGCATCCGGTATCGTTGTGACGCTGGCTCACTGCTGTCAGCCTGTGCCCGGCGACGCCATCGTGGGATTTTCCACGAAGGTGCGCGGCATCATGGTCCATCGCGAAAATTGCCCGCGCCTCGAAAAAGCCGCGCCCGAGCGCCTGATCCCCGTCACATGGGGCAACACCGACCGGAAAAAGTACGACGCGCGCATCATCATCGACGCGCTCGACCGCCCCGGACTTTTCGGCGACATCGCCCAGGTCTGCGGCAACGGCGGCATCAACATCACGTCGGTGATGGCCAGCCAGATGGGCAGCGGCAATTCTCGCATGAAAATGGATATCGCCGTGCAGGATCTGGAACAGCTGTATTCCATCATCGCGCGGCTGAACGGCATCCGCGACGTGATCGACGTATACAGGGGGTAGAACATGAGAGCTGTGGTGCAGAGGGTGACCTCGTCCTCCGTCGATTCCGAAGGCGCTCGCGTCGGCGCCATCGGCAGAGGCTTCTGCGTGCTGCTGGGCGTGACGCACGGCGACACCGAAGCCGACGCCCGCTGGCTGGCCGACAAAATTGCGGGACTGCGCGTGTTCGAAGACGAAAACGGCAAATTGAATCGATCGCTGGCCGACGTGGGCGGAGCGATGCTGATCGTTTCCCAGTTTACGCTGTACGGCGACTGCCGCCGCGGCCGCCGCCCGTCCTTTTCGGAGGCGGCGCGGCCCGAGCAGGCCGACGCGCTTTACGAGAAATTCGTCGCCTGCGTCCGCTCTCGGGGCATTCCCGCCGAGACGGGCGTGTTTCAGACCATGATGACGGTGAATATCGTCAACGACGGACCCGTCACGCTGATTATCGATACTCCGGAGAGAGAGAAAGAGTCATGAATTACAAACGCATTCCTCTTGGCCCGCTGTGGACCAATTCCTACGTGATCGACGACGGCCGCGGCACGGCTTTCTGCATCGACGCCGGCGGCGATCCCGCCGACGTGTTGGGTTACCTGCGCAACGAGCGGCTGAAGCTGGCGGCGATCGTCCTGACCCACGGCCACATGGATCACATCCTTGGCTGCGCGGCGCTGAAGGAAGCGACCGGCGCCGCGTTGTACGTGCCGGCGGACGACGAACCGCTGCTCGCGGATCCCAACCGGAATCTGGCCAGCGAGTTCGGCTGCGAGATCGAAGCGGTGCAGCCCGACCGCCTTGTGCGCGACGGCGACGTTTTTTCCGTCGGCGGTATCTCGCTGACGGCGCTGCACACGCCGGGGCACACAAAAGGCAGCACCTGCTACATCGCCGAGCAGGGCGGGGAAAAACTGCTCGTTTCCGGCGACACGCTTTTTGCCCGCAGCATCGGCCGCACCGATCTGAGCGGCGGCGACAGCGAGGCCATGTCCCGCTCGCTGGCCCGTCTCAACGCCATTGCAGGCGACATGCCCGTGCTTCCCGGCCATGGGCCCGAGACGACGCTCCAGAAAGAGCGCGAGTGGAACCCCTTTTTGAAGGGCTGAACCGATGGCACTCGAGATGAACGCCAGCGAACGTCCGCGCGAACGGCTCGTGGCCCGCGGCCCCGAAGCGCTGAAGACGGAGGAACTGCTGGCGATCCTTTTCGGTACGGGACGCGAGGGCTGCAACGTGATCGAAATGTCACGGGAGTTGCTGAACAAATACGGCTCGCTGAAAAATCTGTCCCGCGCTCACGCCTTGGAACTGGCGGGGCGAAGCCGCCCCTGCGACAGCGTCAAAGGAGTCGGCCTCGCCAAGGCGGTGACGCTGCTGGCGGCGCTTGAACTGGGGCGGCGGGCAGCGGACGAAGAGGAGCGCCGCGACGACCTGAAAAGCCGTCTTGAATTTTGGGCCCGGCAGCTGTCGGCGGACGAACGCGAATTCATCATCGCCATCTATCTGGATCGTAAAGACGTTCCTATCGCGGACGAACGTCTCTCGTACGGCGGCGTCGACGGCGCGGTGCTGGACGCCCCCTATCTGATGCGCCGCGCCGTGCGGCTGAACTGCGCGGCGCTGGCGCTTGTGCATAACCATCCCGACGGCGGCCTGACGCCGAGCGACGACGATCTTTTTCTGTCGCGCTCGGTGGCAAAAATGCTTCAGGTGCTTCAGATCGGTTATTATGGACATTACATTGCCGGCGGCGGCGGGATCCGCCGCATTCCTGGCGACGGCAGCACGGGCAAAGACGTGGTGTTGAATGCTGCCGCGGTAAAACAGTGAAATCGTTCTTTTCCGCGCGGAAAAAGAACTGTTGAGGAGGAACAATCGTGGCTCTTTTCGGAAGATCCGGCGGCGTTGGCGTAGGCGTCGATCTTGGCACCGCCAATGTGGTCGTTTTTCAGAGCGACCGGGGAATCGTTTTCGACGAACCTTCCTGCGTGGCGGTGCGCAAACTGCCGCGCGGCGGCGGCGTGGAAGTGATCGCTTACGGCCGCGAGGCGAAGGCGATGATCGGCAAAACGCCTATGGGCGTCTCGGTGATCCGGCCGTTGCGCGACGGCGTCATCGCCAATTTCGACATGACCGAGGCCGTGCTGCGCCATTTTATCTCCAAAGCCTGCGCGGCCGGACATTTTTCCAATCCGCAAGTCGTCGTTTCCGTGCCCGCGCGGGTCACCGAGGTCGAACGCCGCGCGGTCGTCGACGCCGCTCTGGGCGCCGGCGCGCGCGAAGCGTACATTCTCGACGAGCCGCTGGCGGCGGCGCTCGGCGCCGGGCTGCCGATCAACGCGCCGGAGGGCAGCATGGTGCTCGACATCGGTTCCGGCACCAGCGAAGTGGCCGTCATTTCCTTGGGCGGCCTGGTGGTGAGCAATTCGCTGCGCATCGCCGGCGACAGCATGGACGAGGCGATCATCGGGCTGTTCCGGCAGAAGCACGCGCTGCTGATCGGCGAAAGCACGGCCGAAAACGTAAAAAACGAGATCGGTTCGGTGCTGCCGCTCAAGGAAGAGCTTGAGATGGAAGTGAAAGGGCGGGACCTGGCCGACGGCCTGCCCAAGGTGAGCCGCGTCAGTTCGGTGGAAGTCCGCGAGGTGCTGCTGCCGATCGTCTCCCGCATCGAGGACATGGTGAAAGTGGCTCTCGAACAGACGCCGCCGGAGCTCTCCCGCGACATCGTAGACAACGGCATCGTGTTGACCGGAGGCGCTTCGCAGCTGCGCGGCCTGCCGGAAAAACTGACGCGGGTGCTGAACGCTCCCGTGATCCTTTCCGAGGAGCCTATTCACGCGGTCGCCAACGGCGTGGGACTGACGCTGCAGAATTTGGGAGAAATGAAAAGGATCCTCACGACCGTCCACAAGAGCCAGCTCTAACGAGTCCCGATCATGGCAGAGCGCTGGAACTTTGAACGGGAGTTGGTTATCGGCCTGATCTGTGTCGTCGCCTGCGTGTTTCTCGCCTTGGGAGCGACTGGAAGCGGGCGGACGCGCCATGTCATGGATGTAACCGCATCGGTGCTGGCCCCGCTTGAGAAACCGGCCGTTTTTGTGATCGATCGCGTCGAGCGATTCCGTCGTTGGACCACGGAACGTCGGGATCTGCTGATGGAGCTGGAGGAGCTGCGCGAAGAGAATCGCGCGCTGCGTCTGCAATCGGGAGAGAAAATCTCGGCGGAGTTTAAGCGGCGTGCCCGTCCCGGCAATCGTTTCCCGATCATTTTTCGCGACCCCAGTATGTGGTGGGAAGAACTACGCATCGGCACCGGCGACGAGAGGTATGATCCCGGTTGCGCCGTGCTCGACGGCTCCGATCTGGTCGGCGTGATCACCTCGCAGAGCGGCGGTAGCGCCTGGGTACGTTTGGTCACCAGCGCCGGCTTTTACGTTCCCGTGGTCGTGGAAGAGACGCGCGAGATCGGCGTCGTCACGGGGGACAACGAAGGCGGCGTATGGGTCAGATATCTGCCTTCCGACGGCGATTACAAGCCGGGAATGAAGATCCTGACCGTTTTGGGCAGCCGGCTGCCGGTCGGACTGCCGGTAGGCGAGCTGACTTCGGAACGACGGACGGTGACCGCGGGCGTCGATGAGTTCCGCGTCAAGACAGGCGCCGATCTGTTCAGACTCCAATACGTGTCCGTGCTGGGAGGTTTGCAGCCATGAAAAATTTTCTGGCGCTGATTTTCGGCTGGTACGCTCAGGACATTGTGCAGATCATGATGACTCAGACCTTTCTGGCGCCGGAAATCTATCTGATGATGCTGATCTGGTGCGTGACCCGGGAGAAGCAGCCGAGCGTGCCTTGGCGATGGTTCGCCGCGGCGCTGTGTGGCGGCCTGCTGATGGACCTGCGCTGGATCGGAGTACCGGGGCTGTATGGCGCTCTTTATACGGCGGCGGTTCTGGCTGCGCATTGGGCATGGTTCCAGATTCCCGCGGCCAACCGCCGAACGCTGCCCTATGTGGTCATCACGACATTGCTCTGCGCCGTGATGACGCTGTCGCGACTGCTCTTTTGGGATGCCGGCGTCCTGGCCGGTCGGATCGGGCTCGTCATCGGCGTGCAATGGATCGCGAACGCCGCGGTGCTGATCTTTTTGGCGCTCGTGAGGTCTCGCCTTCATGACGAAAAATCTTTCTGAACAACCGACCCAGCGCCTGCTGTCTGACACGCGCTTGAATTTCTGGCGTGCCGTCGTGGCCGGATCCTTTGTGGTTTTGGCGGTCGCGCTGGCGCTTTTTCAGGTGCTCTGGTCCGACCGCTACGTAGGGCTGGCGCTGAAGAACCGCCTTCGGCTGATCCGCATGCCGCCGGCTCGCGGGCAGATCTATGACCGCAAGGGACTGCCGCTGGCTCTGAACGTGATGACGTTCGATATCATGGGCTATCCGCTGGACCTGCAGCGCGACGAGGTCAAACAAAAACTGCTTGGCGCTTTACAGCGTGCCCGCCTGCCTCACGATCCGGAGAAGCTCGAACAGCGCGTCAAAAATCTTTACTGGGCTCCGTATCGGGCTATTTCGCTGGTCTCGAATCTGACGCTGCTGCAGATGACCAGCCTGATGGAAGATCCTGAATTTCCCGAAGTGCTGTTCCCGCTGCCGGTGTGGCGCCGCACTTATCCCGCCGGTCCCTTGGCGTCCCACGTGGTGGGATACGTGGGCGAAATTTCCGAACAGGAGCTGCGCAGCGTTGAAACTGATGAAAACAAAAGCTACATCGGCGGCGACGTGATCGGTAAATCCGGCGTAGAGAAATATTATGAAGACGTTTTGCGCGGCTCCATCGGCGAACGGGCGGTAGAAGTGGACGCCCGCGGCCGTCAGCGCCGCACGCTGAATGAAACGATGCCGGGCATCGGACAGGATCTGACGCTGACGATCGATCTGAGCGCACAGAGTTATGCCTCGGATCTCATGAAGGATTACAATGGCGTGATGGTGGCTCTCGACGTGAACAACGGCGAAGTGATCGTGATGTGGTCGAATCCTTCTTATGATCCGAATCCGCTGGCTTGGGGGGTGTCCGGGACTGAATGGGCCGGCCTGAATCTCGACAGCTCCCGCCCCTTGTTGAATCGGGCCATCAGCGGGCAGTACTCGCCCGGTTCCATATTTAAAGCGGTGACCGGCTACGCGGCGCTTGAATCCGGTGTGGTAGACAAAAACACGTCGGTTCACTGCTCCGGAGTTTTTCGCCTGGGGGGGAATTTGTATCATTGCTGGCGGCGCGGCGGACACGGTCGGGAGACTTTCGTGCGGGCGCTGCGCGATTCGTGCGACGTCTATTTTTACGAGACCAGCCAGATGGTCGGCGTGAAAAGGTATGATGACGTGGGAGAACGCTTTGCTCTCGGCCGCCCGCTGGGCATCGATCTTCCCGGCGAAGCCGCGGGCATCCTGCCGGGGCCCGAGTGGAAGAAAAAAACGATGCGCCAGAGCTGGTTCAAGGGCGATTCGGTCAACATGTCGATCGGGCAGGGCTTTGTGCTGCTCACGCCGCTGCAGATGGCCAGCGTCTACGCGACTATCGCCAACGGCGGCGTTTTCTATCGTCCGCACGTGTTGAAAACGGCGGAAGTAGAGGGACAACCTACCGGGCTTCGTCCGGAGTATCTGCAACTGGTCAAAGCCGGGCTGCGGGCGGTGGTTGCCAAAGGCGGCACCGGTCATCGCGCCGCAGTGTCCGGTGTGGAAATTGCGGGCAAAACCGGTACGGTCCAGCACGATCACGGCAAGGATCACGCCGTGTTTGCCGGTTACGCACCGGCGTCAAAGCCTCGTTATGCCGTCGTCTGCTTCATCGAAGGCGGCGAGAGCGGCGGCCGCGTGGCCGGCCCTTTGGTTGGGCAGCTGCTGAGCTTTTTGCTGAATGAAAATGGCAGTGCGAAAGAAAAATAATACTTTCTTGATAAAAGCGTTAACATGGTTCGCCGGGCGTCGCAACGGAGTTCTTCAGTCGCTCGGGAACGTTTCGACTGCTGCGCCGCTGGCGTTGTGGATCTCCCTTGCAGCGCTCTTGAGTTCGCCCTTTATTAAAGAAATAGTATGAATCCGTATTTCAGTGAAAGGAATGGGGAAAAATAGATGGAACTTGCCTCACAGAAGAAGGAAATCAGCTTCAAAGGACGCGGCACATCGGTGTGCGTGGCCTTCGAAGGCGCGATCCTGCCGGGCATTTCGGACGTGCTGCGAGAGCTGCGCGATGCCGGGAGCATGGTGACCGGCCATCAGATCGTCTTTGATTTCAAGAAACTTCAGGTGCCAAGAAACTGGCTGCTTGATCTGCTGCGCGACGTGATTTTCCCGATGAATCTTTCCGTCTCGCTGTGGAACGCTGAAGAGCCGTCGACGAAAGAAAATCTGGCGTCGCTGGGATTTAAAGTCGATGGTTCGGAACGTCCCATGGTGACGCAGGGGACTCTCAAGATCGTCTCGATCCCTCTGCGCGGCGGGCAGGCGCTGCAGCATGACGGCGATGTGCTGATGCTGGGCGACCTGCATCACGGCGCCGAGATCAATGCCACCGGCTCGATCATCGTTCTTGGCGCCATCCAGGGGCAAGTGCATGCCGGCTGTAACGGCGATAACAGCGCTTCGGTGATCACGCTGAGCTACCAGACCAATCAGCTGCGTATCGGTTCCATGATCAGCAACGCCATGGAGCCTGGCGCTTCGCCCTGGTGGGGCAAGCCCGTGCGAATTGTCGTGGAGGGCGGTGTCTTTGTAGCCAGCGATATCTCTTGGGAAAAGTAGAAAGGCAGTCCTGATGAGCAGAAAAGACAGACAGAAGAAGCAGAATAAGTTGGAAAAGAGGCAGGCTTTGATCGCCGCGGCAAGAAAGAATCAAACCGTGACACGGCCTGCGGAGAACGAAAAGCAATCGGAACTTTCCGGAACGGCGCGGCTCGCGAACGAGGCGGGGCAGTCGATCGTTTCCTTTGCTGAGGAAAACGTAAAGGAAGCACGGCAGCCCGACGTCCCCAAAGCGGCGCCCGCCGAAAAGAAACCGGAACAGCCCGACGTCTTCGGAGCGTCACGATCTGCAGCGGAGACAAGGGAAAATGCGGCATTGACGGAAAGAACTCAAAGGAGGAGATCCCCCATGGCGGGACGCGTGATCGTAGTGACCTCAGGAAAAGGCGGCGTCGGCAAGACGACGACGACGGCCAACATCTCCATGGCTTTGGCGAAGCTGGGCAAGAAAGTCGTGGTCGTCGACGGCGATACGGGACTTCGTAACCTCGACATCATCCTCGGATTGGAAAACCGCATCGTCTATACGCTGGTCGACGTCGTCGAAGGCAGCTGTGAACTGAAAAAGGCCCTGATCCGCGACAAGCGCGTCGATGGACTCTATCTGCTGCCCACGGCTCAGACCCGTCAGAAGGACTGCGTCAGCGAAGAGCAGATGAAAGCCCTCAGCGACGAGCTGAAGAAGGACTTCGATTTTGTCCTCTTCGACTGCCCCGCCGGTATCGAGTCTGGTTTCAAGAACGCTTCCGCCGGCGCCTCCGAAGCCCTGGTGGTGACTACGCCCGACGTGGCTCCCGTGCGCGACGCCGATCGTATCATCGGCATGCTCGAGGCTCAGGGCAAGGAGCAGATCCATCTGATTATCAACCGCCTGGTGCCGAAGATGATGCGCAAAGGCGACATGCTCGGCGTCAGCGACGTGCTCGACATCCTTTCCGTCCCCCTGATCGGCGTGGTGCCCGAGGACGATCTGGTGCTGCGCTCGTCCAACAACGGGGAGCCTCTGACGCTTTCGCCCAACTCTCCGGCGGCCACGGCTTTCACCAATATCGCGCGCCGTCTTTTGGACGAAGAAGTTCCTTTCCTCGACGTGGAGAACATGGACAAAGGATTCCTTGCCAGTCTCCGCCATTTCTTTGGCCGTAAGTAGGTGACCGCGATGGCATCGATGACTGATTTTCTGAACCGGATCTTCAAAAGGACCAAATCCAAGGACAACGCCAAAAAGCGCCTGCAGATCGTGCTCATGCACGACCGCAAGGATATTTCTCCCGAGGTCATGGCGGCGATCCGCGAGGACATTCTCAAAGTGATCAGCAAGTACATGGACGTTGACAACACAGGCATCGACATCGACCTGAACGATGACGAGAACATGGTGGCGCTCGAAGTTTCCGTGCCGGTGAAGGGCATGAAGCGGGCCTCTTCGGCCATAGGCAGGGTGGCCGATAAAAACAACGCGTGATGAACGATCGTGGTTCCTGGCGGGATACGCTGCGTGCGCTGGATTATCCGTTGCTGATCGCCGTCTTCCTGATGTACCTGACGGGCGTAGCGACGATTTACAGCGCCGGCGGCGGCCCCGCGGGGCTGGGTCGGTTTTATGCCGGTCGTCAGCTGATCTGGGGCGTCGCGGCGCTCGTGATGCTGGCGGTCGTGCTGCGACTGGATTATGAGTTTTTCCTCGACGCGTCCTACTGGCTCTACGGCGGCTGCTGTCTGATGCTGGTGCTGCTGTTTGTGATGGGACATCGGGCCAAGGGCGCTCAGTCGTGGATCAACTTGGGATTCTTCAAGGTCCAGCCGGCGGAATTCGTCAAATTGGGATTGGCCTTTGTGATGGCGCATCATGTGACGCTTTTTCCGCCGTACAATTTGAAAAATTTCGCCGGCGCGCTGGCGCTCGGAGGCGTTTCCGCGCTGCTGGTGCTCGTGCAGCCCGATCTCGGCAGCACGCTGGTCTACGGCGTGATGATCTTCGTGGCGCTGCTGGTGGCGGGCGCTCCGAAGCGCTATCTGCTCTCGCTGATGGGCGGCGCGGCGGCGCTGCTGCCGTTGGGCTGGATGTTGCTCAGAGAGTATCAGAAAAAACGCATCCTCGTGTTCATCAATCCGGAGCTGGATCCTCTCGGCGCCGGATACAACGTGATCCAGTCGCGAATCGCCGTGGGCTCGGGGCGCTTTTTCGGCAAGGGGTTCATGCAGGGGGCTCAAAGCAAGTTGCGTTTTTTACCCGAACCGCACACCGATTTCATCTTCAGCGTTTTCGCCGAGGAGTTCGGGCTGGTGGGCGGGCTTTTTGTGTTGGCGCTGCTGTCGTTCATCCTCTGGCGCATGATCCGCATCGCCCTGAGGGCGCGCAGCGTGACGGTCAAGGTCCTTGTGGCGTCGCTGTCGGCGTCGTTGTGGTTTCACAGCTTTGAATCCATCGGCATGAGCATGGGGCTGTTGCCCGTGACGGGGCTGCCCCTGCCGCTGATGAGCTACGGCGGCAGTTCGCTGCTGGCGACGGTGCTGGCGATCGGCGTAACGGTGAAGCTGGGTGCTCGAAGCGAGATCAGCCGCCGTGAAAACTCGGTGCCGGATTCGCGGACGCCGTATTCGGTGCGTCGTTCCTGACGCGCTTATGAGCTTGCGATTGAGGGCGCGGCGATTTTTTTCGCCGCCGCGCCGTGAGCTTCTTTACTCGATTGAGGATGATTGATTTTGCGATTTGAAGAATTTGACGATCCGCGCTGGCCATTGATCGCCGGGGCGAAATGGCCGTCGCGGTACGCCTGCTCCGAATGGGGGCGCACGAAGCCGAAGGAAAACGCCGATTTTCGCCTGTGCTTCTGTTTCCCCGACGTGTACGAGGTGGGCATGAGCTATCTCGGATTTCAGCTGCTCTATCCCCGTACGAAAAACATGGACGGCGTCGACGCGGAACGCGCCTACTGTCCGTGGATCGACATGGAGCAGTCGCTGCGCGAAGCGCGGCTGCCTCTGGGGTCGGTGGAGTCGGGGCGGGCGCTGAAAGATTTCGACGGGCTGGGCTTTACGCTCCAGCACGAAATGAGCTTTACGAACATCCTCACCATGCTCGATCTGGGCGGCGTGCCGCTGCTGGCATCCCGCCGGGCGGACGGCGATCCGATCGTCATGGCCGGCGGACCGGCGGCGCTGGTGCCGGAGCCTTTGGCGGATTTCATCGACATTTTCTGCCTCGGCGACGGCGAAGTCGTCAATCCGCCGCTGTTCGAGCTGCTGAAAAAGACGAAAGGACGGCCGCGGATCGAGCGGTTGCGCGCCGCGGCCGAATTGGACGGCACGTATGTGCCGGCGCTGGTGTCGTGTACTTACGACGAGGCGGGGACGCACTTCGCCTCGGAGTTTCCGTTGCCGCGGAAGCGCCTGATCTGCCGTGACATGGACGCGATCGCGCCGCGGGACATGATCGTTCCCGCGTCGGGCATCATCCATGACCGCGTGGCGGTGGAACTGTTCCGCGGCTGTTCGCGCGGCTGCCGTTTCTGTCAGGCGGGCATGATCTACCGGCCCATCCGCGAGCGCAGCCCGCAGGTCGTCGACGAGTGCATCCGCACGCTGATCCGTCAGACGGGTTGGGAAGAGTGCAGTCTGGTCTCGCTGGCCAGCTGCGATTATCCGCAGATTGGAACGCTGCTCCAGTCGCTGACGGACCTTCACGACGATGGCATCAAGGTCAGCCTGCCGAGTTTGCGCGTCGATAATTTTTCCGTCGGCCTGGCGGCCGGGCTGGAAGCGATGAAGAAGGGCGGCCTGACGCTGGCCCCCGAGGCCGGTTCGCAGCGCATGCGCGACGTGATCAACAAGGGCGTGACCGAAGCCGATCTCGACGCGGCGCTGAACGCGGCGTTCGAGCACGGCTGGCAGAAGATCAAGCTCTACTTCATGATGGGGCTGCCGACGGAGACCGACGACGATCTGCGGGGCATCGTCGAACTGTCCGAGCGCGCCGCGTCGATCGGCCGGCGCTACAGCAAGCGTGCGGCGATCAACGTGTCCGTGGCCGGCTTCGTGCCGAAGGGACACACGCCGTTCCAGTGGGTGGCGCAGAACACGCGCGAGGAACTGGCGCGCAAGGGCGCTTTCATGAAGAAACAGATCAGGTCGCGGGCGATCAGCTTCAAATATCACGAGTCGGAACAGTCTTTCATCGAGGGCGTGCTGGCCCGCGGCGACCGCCGCGTCGGCCGCGCGATCCTCGAAGCGTGGCGGCTGGGTGAGCGCTTCGACAGCTGGAGCGAGACGTTCAGTCTCGAACGCTGGATGGAAGCGTTCGCCCGGGCCGGCGTCGATCCGGCGTGGTACGCCCAGCGTACGCGCGCCGAAGACGAGGCGTTCCCGTGGGACCATATCGACACCGGCGTATCCAAATCGTTTTTGCTGCGCGAATACCGCCGCGCGCGGGAAGCGAAGGTTACCCGCGACTGCCGGTCTTTCGGCTGCAACGCCTGCGGCTGGGAGCGGCGCGGCTGCGAGTGGAGCGCGGCGAACGCATGAGCCGCCTCCGCATGATCTTCGAGAAGCGGGACTTCGCCTGCTTCGTGCGCCACGTGGAACTGCCGCAGCTTTTCGGGCGTATCGCCCGCCGCGCCGGACTGAAAGTCGCCCTGACGCAGGGCATGTCGCCCCATCCGCACATCGTCATGGGACCGGCGCTGCCGGTGGGCGTGATTTCGCTCTGCGAAGCGGCGGAGATCTGGTTCGATGAGAACGTCCCGCCCGAGGAAGCGCTGGAAAAAATGAACGCCCAGGCGCCGACGGGGTTCCGTTTCCTCAGGGCCGCCCGCATCGCGCCCGACGCTATGTCGCTGAACAAGTGTTTTGACGCCGCTTCGTACTGGCTCTGCCCGCGCGATATGGACAAGCTGGCGGCGGTGAAGAGCGTCCTCTCGGAGGAGTTCGGCGCGGAGACGCTGCTGGCGCTGCGCGAATGCGGCGACGGTCTTGAGCTGGTCATGCACGATCCGTCGCAGACCGGTCCCGGCGCGCTCGTCAAGGCGCTGATCGCCCGCGAAGCGATCTCCGGCTGGCCGGAGGTTTGTATCGCCCGGCTCCGTCTGGGACGCTGGCGCGCCGACAAGGGCGAGATCGCGCCGCTGCTGTAGACGACGGGAAACAAGGGCTGCCGCGAAGAAACGGGAAAAATCCGACGGCGCCCGTTGTCTCGAGCGATTTTTCGATAGAAATCAAATGTTTTCGGAGGCGTGGACATGAACCAGCCGGATATACTCATCCTGGCGAACACCATCGACCCGGAAGAAGCCCGCGTCGCGATCGTGGAAAACGGTCGTTTGAGCGAGCTCTTCGTCGAACGGATGTGGGAATGCCAGAAGAGCGGGGAAATATACAAAGCGCGCGTGGAAAGCGTTCTGCCCGGCATGAACGCCGCCTTCGTCGGCCTCGGCGACGGGCGGAACGGCTTCCTTTATCTGAACGACGCGCGCGGCGTGAAAGTGCAGCAAAACGGCGAAGTGCTGGTGCAGGTTGTCAAGACGGCGCGCAAGAACAAAGGGGCCCGCGTGACCGCGCGCATTTCGCTGCCCGGGCGCTATCTCGTGCTCGTGCCCGGCGGCCGCGACGTGGGCGTGTCCAAACGCATCGTCAAGGAAGAGGAGCGGGCCCGTCTCAAGGAGACGATCCGCGCCTTGGACACGGCCGGTTACGGCGTGATCCTGCGCACGGCTTCGGAAGGCGTCGACGCCGACGCTCTGGCCGACGATTTCGAGCGGCTCAAGACGCTCTGGCGCGACATCGAGGACAACGCCGCCAAGCAGACGGCGCCCTGCCTGCTGTACAAGGACATGGGGCTGGTCGGACGCGTGCTGCGCGACGAGCTGAGCTCCGAAGTGTCGCAGATCGTCGTCGACAATCAGGAGGAGTACGACCGCGTCGCCGATTACCTGCAGCGCTACAGCGCCGCGGAGAAAACGCCGGCGCTGGGCTTCCACCGCAGCAACATCCCGCTGTTCGAGTACTACGACGTCGAAAAGGAAATCGACGCGCTGCTGGACAACAAGGTCTGGCTCAAGTCCGGCGCCTATCTCGTCGTCGATCAGACGGAAGCGTTGACGGTGATCGACGTGAACACGGGCAAGTATACCGGCGGGCACAATTTGCGCGAGACGGTGCTGGCCACCAACCTCGAAGCGGCCGAAGAGATCGCCTGGCAGCTGAAGCTGCGCTCCATCGGCGGCATCGTCGTCGTCGACTTCATCGACATGGAGCCGGAAGAGGACAGAAAAGCGCTGCTGGCGAAGCTGGACGAAGTTTTCGCGGCGGATCGTTGCCGCGTGCGCGTCTACGGGATCTCGCAGCTTGGCCTGGTGGAGATGACGCGCAAGCGCGCGCGGGCCGATCTGAGATCGGTGCTGACGCGTCCCTGCCCGCTCTGCGGCTCCGGCTCGCGGGTGCTGAAGGAGGATTCGCTGGCGCTGATGCTGAAGCGCTTCATCCGCAAGGTCTTCCTTTCCGGCCGCGCCGAGGCCGTGCTCGTGGACGTCAACGAATCGGTGGCGGCTTACGCGGCGCAGGTCTATCTGAGTCTGTGGGAGGAGACGTTCGGCCGGAAAATTTTCCTGCGCGGGCGGCCGGGCATGCCGCTGGAGAAATTCCGTCTCGACCTGCAGGGCTCGCTGAGCAGCGTAGAATCGCGCGTCGAACTGATGCGCAGCAGAGGAGATACCAGCGTTGTTTATCGAACGACTGACCCTTAAAAATTTCAAGAGCTTTGGCGGCACGCACGAACTTCCTTTCGCGCCGGGCTTCACGGCCATCGTGGGGCCGAACGGCAGCGGCAAGAGCAATATTTTGGACGGGCTGCGCTGGGTCCTCGGCGAGAGCGGCGCGGCCCGTTTGCGCATCACCCGCCAGAGCGACCTGATCTTTCAGGGATCGGCCGGCCTTTCCGAGGCGGCCGAGACCGACGTGACGCTGGATCTCAACGACGGCGGCGCCCATGGCAGCCTGCGCCGCCATCTCGACGCCTCGGGCGGCACGCTTTACGTGAACGGTGCCCGCATGCGCATCCAGGATCTGACGCAGTTCAAACAGCAGTGGCGCCTCGAGGGCGACCGTTCGGCCTTCATCGGCCAGGGCGAAGTGGGCGCGGCCGTTCTGCAGAAGCCGTTCCAGCGCCGCCTGCAGCTGGAAGAGCTTTTCGGCATCGACCTGTATCGTAAAAAGCGCGACGGCGCTCTCGACGAGCTGAAGCAGTCCGGCGACGAGCTGCTGCGCCTGCACACGCTGATGGGCGAGCTGCGGGCGCGTCGCGAAGAGATCGCGCCGGATCTCCAGAACGCGCGCAAGGCCAAAGACTATCAGGAGCGTCTCGAAGACCTGCGCCGCGTTTTGTACCATTACCGGCGCTGCAGCGAAGAAACGCGTCTTGAAACGCTCGATCGAAAGCACGAAGAGACCGGTTCGCGCCTCGAGTCGGCGGAACGCTGGGCGTCGTTGTGGAAAAGCGCCCTCGAACGCCTCCGCGCGCAGGGCAGCGAGTACGCGCGGAGGCGCGGCGAGCTGAACGACGAGTTGGAAGAGCTGACGCCGCGCCTCGACGACGCGCTGCGCCGCGAGATGGCGCTGAACGCGGAAAAGAGCGAGAGCGAATTCGCCGCGCGCCGTGCCAGCGAAGAGCGCGACCGTCTTGAAGGACAGCTGAAAAAAGAAGAAACTCTGCGCAGCGAGCTGGCCGTCCAGGCTGGCCGGCTGACGCAGGAAGCATCGTCGCTCGACGTGCAGATCCACGATCTGGAAGACCGACTCGCTTCCCGCGACGCCGCGCTGGAAGAGACGCGCCGCAAACGGCAGGAGCTTTTGGAACGCGAAGCCGGTCTGCTGGAAGAAGCGCGGCAGATGGACGCCCGCGCCGAAACGCTCGGCCTGCAAAGCCGCGAGCGCTCCGCCGTGCTCGACGACCTGCGCGCCAAACGCGACGGAATGGTCTCGAAGATGACCGAGTCCGACGAAGCGCTGGAAGCGCTCGAAGACGCGCTCGAACAACTGGAGAAAAAACGCGGCGAAGCGGCGGCTCGGAGCCAGGAGATGGCGATCCGCGCCCAAAGCGTGCGCCGCTCCATCGCCAAGGCCGAGGCCGAACTCGACAGTCTGCTGCAGCGCGCCGAGGCGGGGCTTTATCCGCGCCCCGTGCAGATGGTGCTCTCGGCCGTCAAGCTCGGGCGCCTGAAGATCGAGACGATCCCCGCCGTGGAAGGTTTTTCCTGCGACGGCGCGCTGGCCCCCTGCCTCGAAGCCTATCTGGGCGGCCGCCAGTACTGGCTGCTCGTCGACACGATGGCGCAGGCCCGCGTCGGCATCGACCTGCTGAAAGAGCGCACCGGCGGGCGCGCCACGTTTCTGCCGCTGGAGCGCTGCCGCAGCCCCCGCCCCGGCAAAGCCCCCGCGGGAAGCGGCGTGCTGGGCTGGGCTATCGATCTGGTCGCGCCCGATCCGCGCTGGCTGCCCGCCATGGAGCATCTGCTCGGCGACCTGTTGGTCGTCAAGGATTACGACACCGGCGCGCGCTTGGCGGCGACGGCCCGTTATCCGATCGTCACGGTCGACGGCGAAGTCTTTTCGCCCTCCGGCACCGTCAGCGGCGGCAAGAACGCCCGTTCCGCGGGCGCGATCACGCTGCGCAACATGATCGACGAGACGGAAAAACGGATCGCCGCCGACAAGAAAGCGCAGGCGGAGATCGCCAAAGCCCTCGAAGCGGCCGAGCGCGCCGAGGCGAAAGCCGGCGAAGCGCTGGAAAAACAGCGCGCCGCCGCTTCCGAACAGAAATCGCAGACCGAAGCGCTGCGCCGCGCCCTGCGCGAGCAGACCGAAGAGCTGAACGCCCTGCTTCAGGAAGACAGCAATTCGGCGCAGCGCATCGACCACTGCCGCGCCGAGGCGAAGAAAATGCGCGAGAGCGCCTCCCAGGCCCGCGCCGAGATCGACGCCCTGCCGCTGTCCGCCGGCGACGACGCCGAAAGCGCCCGCCTCGCCGAGCTGCGCACCCAAAGCCTGCTGGTCGGCGAACGCCTGACGGCCAAAAAGGGCGAGCTCGAAAAGAGCGTACGCGCCGTGAGCGACCTGCGCCGCGCGCTCAGCGCCAATACCGAGGAGTCCCGCCGCATCGTGCAGAAGCTGGCCGAGCTGGCCGGACGGCAGGAAGCGGTCCTGAAAGAAAAAGGCGAGCGCGAGGCCGAAAAACGAGCCGTGCAGGACCAGATCTCCGAGCTGGACAAGCACAACGCCGACGCGGCGCGGCGCATGGAGCGCCAGCTGCTGCGCAGCCAGCGCGCCCAGACCGCGTTCGACTCGCTGACCCGCGACGAGCTGATGGCCCGCAACGAGATCGAAAAGGTTCGCGAGCGCCTCGACAGCCTGATCGCCGACAACGAGGAGAAATATCCCTATCCGGCGGATTTCGTCCCCGGCGACGAGAGCGCCGACAAGCTCGAAAACAGTTGCCGCTACGTGGAGCGCTCGCTCAAGGATCTCGGCGACGTGAACATGGGCGCGCTGTCGGAAGATCAGTCGCTGTCCGAGCGTCTCGAATTCCTCGACGGCCAGCTCAAAGACGTGCAGCACGGCATGGACGAACTGCGCGCCCTGATCGCCAATACCGACAAACAGGCGGGGACGATGTTCAACGGCGCGCTCGTGAAGATCGATCGCCGCTTCGACGAACTGTTCCAGCGCCTTTTCGGCGGCGGCGAAGCCCATCTGAAAGCGCAGGAGGACATGGATCTCTGGGAAGCCGGCGTGGAGATCGTCGCCCGCCCTCCCGGAAAGAAGCCGCTGTTCCTCGCTCAGCTTTCCGGCGGCGAACAGTCGCTGACGGCGCTGTCGCTGCTGTTCGCCTCCATGGAAGTGGCCAAGGTGCCGCTGGCCGTGCTCGACGAAGTTGACGCGGCGCTCGACGAGGCCAATCTGACGCGCTTCGCGCAGATGGTGGCCGATTACTCGAAGAACCTGCAGGTCATCGCCATGACCCACCGCCGCCAGACCATGGAACACGCCGAAGTGATGTACGGCGTCACCATGTCCGAACCCGGGCTGTCGCAGATCGTTTCCGTCAAGGTCGACCAATGGAACTAGAGCGCGGAAAAGATATCCCGCCGGTGGACGGCGAGGCGATCCTGTACGGATTTCTGCGCCTGCGCCAGCCCGACGTAGGGCCGCGCGTCAACATGGACACGGTGCTGCTGGCCGGCTTCGCCCGGCCGCGCGCCGGAGAGCGCGTGCTCGAACTGGGCTGCGCCCACGGCGGCGTTTCGCTGATCCTGGCCAAACGCTTCCCGCAAAGCCGTTTCGAGGGGCTCGACGTTCAGCCTCGGCTGATCGAACTGGCGCGGGAAAACGCCGCTCGCAACGGCCTGACGGCCAACGCGCTCTTTCAGACGGGCGACCTGCGCGAGCACCGACGCCTCTACGGACACCAGAGCTTCGACGCGGTCGTCGTCAATCCGCCCTACGAAGATTCCGGCTTCGGCCGCCGCGCCGAGGCGGCGACGAACCGGCTGGCCCGCCAGGGCGAGATGTGCTCGCTCGCCGACGTGTGCGACGCGGCGCGCTTCCTGCTGAAAAACGGCGGCCGCCTGTACATGGTCATGCGCGCGCTGCGCCTGGCCGAGACGCTGGCGCTGCTGCGGGCGCGCAGCCTCGAACCGCGCGAACTGCTGATGGTCCACCCCGCGCCGGGCAAAAACGCCTCCGTGTTCCTCGTCGAAGCGCGGCGCAGCGGCGGGACGGCCGTGACCGTGCCGCCGCCGCTGTTCATTTACGACGAAAAGGGCGAGTACACGCCCGAGCTGATGCGCTTTTACGCCCCCGAACCGCCGCTGCCGTAAAACGGAACCCGCCGCGGGGAAGTACGGTCTTTTGTTTTCCCCGCTTCTCCGTGTTTCCGTGGTCGCTTTTGTCTTACGAGAAAGAAAGGACGCTGGAACGATGCCGCTGATCCTGATCCCCACGCCCATCGGCAATATGGGCGACATCACGCTGCGCGCGCTGGAAGAACTGAAATCCGCCGACCTGATCGCCTGCGAGGACACGCGCCACAGCGGCCTGCTGCTGAGCCGCTACGGCGTCAAGCGGCCGCTGCTGAGCTATCAGAAGTTCAACGAGCAGGCGCGCGTGGACGAGCTGCTGGCGCGCCTCGCCAAGGGCGAGAAAGTCGCCGTGATCAGCGACGCCGGCACGCCCGGCATGTCCGACCCCGGCTCCGTTATTTTGAAAGCCGCCGTCGAGGCCGGACTGCCCGTCGACGTTCTGCCCGGCGCCACGGCGTTCGTGCCCGCCGTGCTGCTGTCGGGGCTGACGCCGCAGCCGTTCTCGTTCGTCGGTTTCCTTTCCGATCAAAAGGGCGAGCGCGTCGCCGCGCTGCAAAAACTGCAAGGCCATCCCTACACGATGGTCTTTTACCTTTCGCCGCACAAGGCCGCGAAACAGCTCGAAGACTTCCTCGCCGTGCTCGGCGATCGCCGCGCCGCGCTGGTGCGCGAAATCAGCAAAGTCTATCAGGAAGCGCGCCGCGGCGCGCTCTCCGAGATCCTCGCTTCGGTGGCCGAGGGCGTGAAGGGCGAGCTGGTCCTCGTCGTCGAGGGGCGCGCCGCGGAAGAAGCGCCGTCCGACGGCGACTGGCAGCCGGAGGCGCTGCGGTTGCGCGCCGAAGGGCTTCCCGTGAAGCGGATCGCCGCAGAGCTTGCGGAGCGTTTCGGCGCGCCGAAGAACAAAATCAAATCGTGGTTGCTCGAGCAGAAGAGCTGAAAATCTGTTACAATAACAAAATATTCCGCCGCGTACGGAATCGCGGCGGGATTTTTTTATCGCGGGACGAAGCGGCCCCGGCGGCCGCATTTTTTAAAGGCACTGGAGGCATTACGAATGACTGAGAAAAATTTCTACATCACCACGCCGATCTACTACGTCAACGACGTGCCCCACATCGGGCACGCCTACACGACCATCGCCGCCGACGTCATGGCGCGCTACAAGCGCATGGACGGCTGCGACGTGTTCTTTCTGACCGGCACCGACGAGCACGGCCAGAAAGTCAGCGAGAGCGCCGCCAAGAAGGGCATGACGCCGCAGCAGCTCACCGACGAGCTGGCGCAGAACTTCCGCGACCTGCTGCCGCTCATCGACGCCAGCAACGACGACTTCATCCGCACCACCGAAGCGCGCCACGTCAAAGTCGTGCAGCAGATCTTCAAAAAACTGCTCGACCAGGGCGACATCTACAAGGGAACGTACAAAGGCTGGTACTGCGTGCCCTGCGAGACCTACGTGCCCGAAGCCAGCCAGGGCGAGAACCACACCTGCCCCGACTGCCATCGCCCGCTCAAGGAGATGGAGGAGGAGAGCTACTTCCTGCGCACCTCGGCCTACGCCGACCGGCTGCTCAAGTTCTACGAGGAGCATCCCGACGCCATCAAGCCGAAAGTCCGCTACAACGAAGTGGTCAGCTTCCTGCGCATGGGCATGAAAGACCAGTCCATCTCGCGCACCAGCGTGCCGTGGGGCATCCCCGTGCCCGGCGACGAGAAGCACACTATTTACGTCTGGTTCGACGCCCTCGTCAACTATCTGACCGCCTGCGGCTACGGCAGCGACGAGGCGAAGATGAAAAAGTTTTGGCCCGTCGTCAACCACCTCGTCGGCAAGGACATCATCCGTTTCCACTGCATCGTCTGGCCCATCATGCTGCTCGCCCTCGGCCTGACGCCGCCCGCCTGCGTGTACTCGCACGGCTGGTGGACCCGCGACGGCGAGAAGATGTCCAAGTCCAAGGGCAACGTCGTCGATCCGCACGAGATGGTCGCCCTCTACGGTTCCGACGTGTTCCGCTACTTCCTGCTGCGCCAGGTCACCTTCGGTCTCGACGGCGATTTCTCCGAACTCGCTCTCGTGCAGCGCGTCAATTCCGACCTGGCCAACGACCTCGGCAATCTGCTCAGCCGCACCGTCACCATGATCGAAAAGTACCGCGGCGGCACAGTGCCCGCGCCCGCGGCGCTCGAATCGCTCGACGCGGAAGTGCGCGATCAGGCTTTGAACGCCTTCGCCGAGTACCGCGCCTTCATGGACAACTATCAGTTCGACGACGCTCTCAAGGCCCTGTGGAGCATGATCGGCCGCGCCAACAAATACATCGACGAAACCATGCCGTGGAAGCTCGGCAAGGACGAGTCGCTGGCTGCCCGCCTCGACACCGTGCTGGCCACGCTGGCCGAAGAGCTCAAGCTGGCCGCGCTGATGCTGGCCCCCGTGATGCCCAAGACGGCCGTCAAAATCTGGGCGCAGCTTGGCCTGCCCGGCGACGTGAAAGACCAGCGCTTCGGCGACTACCGCTGGGGCGGCATGGGCGAAGAACGCCCGACCGTCCGCCGCGGCGAAGGCGTGCTCTATCCCCGCATCGACCTCGACGAATGGAAAAAACAGGCCGAAGCGCGCGCCAACGCCAAAAAAGGCCTTGCCGCCGACCCCGGCGAGCACGAGCCGGAGATCTCCATCGACGACTTCGCCAAGATCGAGCTGCGCGTCGCGCAGATCGTCCGCGCCGAGCCCGTCCCCAAGTCGCGCTCGCTCTACAAGCTCGATCTCGACCTCGGCTACGAGAAGCGCGTGATCGTATCCAGCATCAAGGATTTCTACACGCCCGAGGAGCTGGAAGGCCGCCGCATCGTCGTCGTCGCCAACCTCAAGCCCGCCAAGATGTGCGGCGTCATGAGCAACGGCATGCTGCTCGCCGCCGGTTCCGGCGCGCCCCACACGCCCGAGGAAAAACTCTCGCTGCTCGCCCCCGTGGAGGACATCCCGCTGGGCAGCCGCGTGCATTGAATCTGATCGATCTTAATGAAAAAGAGCGCCCGAAAATCCTGCACAGGATTTTCGGGACGCTCTTTTTCATTGACGCCGCGCGGCGAAAACAAAAGCGATCGACATACAATTTTGTTATTGCATGGCGATTTTGCATGTTCTATAATGTGATTCACGTAAGCAGATCGTTTTTGCGCTTCCCCGGCGGAAAAACAAAAAAACGGAGAAGGAGAGCGGAACATGTCGTACAAAAGGATTCTGACGGTGCAGGACATTTCCTGCGTCGGGCAGTGCTCGCTGACGGTGGCTCTGCCCATTTTGTCCGCCTGCGGGCTGGAGACGGCGATCCTGCCGTCGGCTGTGCTTTCCACGCACACGGGCGGTTTTACGGGGTACACGTTCCACGACCTGACGGCGGAGATGCCGCGCATCGTCGAGCACTGGAAACGCGAACAGATCCGTTTCGACGCGGTGTACAGCGGCTATCTGGGCAACGCCTCGCAGACCGAATACCTCAAGGAAATTTACGGCGCGCTGCTTCAGCCCGGCGGACTGCGCATCGCCGATCCGGCTATGGCCGACAACGGACGGCTCTATCCCGGCTTCGACGCGGCCTACGTGGAAGCGATGCGCCGCTTCGTCTTCGCCGCCGATCTGATCCTGCCCAACGTCACCGAGGCGGCGCTGCTTACCGGCAGGGAATACCGCGAGCGGTACGACGAAAGCTACGTCGACGCTCTGCTCGCCGCGCTGCGCGAAGCCGGGGCCAAAACCGTGGTGCTGACGGGCGTCAGTTACGACGACACGACGACGGGCGTCGTGGTGGCTGACGGCACGGAAAAACGCTATTACCGTCACGAAAAAATGCCGAAGGGCTGCCACGGCACGGGCGACGTCTTCGCGTCCGTGTTCGCCGGCATGCTGACGGGCGGAAAATCCGCCTACGACGCGGCCGTCGCCGCCGCCGACTTCACGCTGCACTGCATTCGCTTCACCTCGCAGGACCCCTCGCACTGGTACGGCGTCAAGTTCGAGCCGCTCCTGCACGAGCTGACCGAACGGTGCAAGTAGCGCCTGAACGCCCCGGCGAAGTTTTATGGGCCGCGCGGCAAAAACGCCGCCCGCTTCGAAGCGGGCGGCGTTTTTGCCGCGCGTTTTCTGCAGAACCTTTTTCCGAAGCGATGCCCTTGTTTTTCGTAGAAATACTAATCCTTGATAGAAAATATTAACGCGGTTTTCTGGGCGCTGCGGGGGAGTCCAGTCGCTCAGAAGGGGCTCGACCGTTGCGCGGTCTGCGCAGCTCGCTTTGTGAATCTCCCCCGCAGCGCCTCTGTATTGGGCATTCTCATTGAGAAACAGTATAAGCGCGGAACGTCGCCGTGCCGGAAACCGGCGAGGGCCCGCCGCGCGCAAACTTGAAAAAGGTTGATTTTGTCCCTGCCCTGCGCTACAGTAGGCGAATCGCGGGCGGGAACGCCGCGCCGGCAGGGATCTGCCGAAAAGATACGGGGAAGTGACATTCCAGTGAAAGAAAACAGCGAACGCGCCGGAGCGCTGTGCGTGATCGCCTCGGCCATGCTCTTCGGCCTGATGCCGCTGCTTGCCAAGATCGCCTACGCGGACGGCGCCAACGCTTCTACGGCGGCGTTCGGCCGATTCCTCACGGGCAGCGCCATGGCTTTCGTGTACCTCAAATACAAAGGCGTGCCGCTGCGCCTCGGCCGCCGCCGGATGGGCGAGATCGCCTTTCTGTCCGTCTTTTACGCCCTTACGCCGGTGCTGCTTTACCTGTCTTACGGCTTTATCGGCTCCGGCCTGGCGACGACGCTGCACTTCACCTATCCCGTCGCGGTGATGTGCCTGATGGGCCTGTTCTTTCGCGCCCGTTTCACGCTCCGCCAGATGATCTGCGCGGCGCTGTGCGCGGCGGGGATCTTTCTGCTCTATCGCCCCGGGCGGAACGCCGACGGCTTCGGCATGGCGCTCGCCGCCGCGTCCGGCCTGCTCTACGCGGGCTACATCATCGCGCTGGGACGCAGCCATCTGCGCGAGGTCGAGATATTCGTGATCACCTTCTGGATCTCCCTGTTCTCGGCGCTCATGATCGGCGCGTTCGCGGCCCTGACGGGCAGCCTGGCCTGGAGCCAGGGCACGGCTGCCTGGGCGGCCGAAGCCGGGCTGGGACTGCTGGCGACCGTGCTGGCGCTGGCTTTTTTCCAGAAGGGGCTGTTCCTCTGCGGCGAGGTGAAAGCATCGCTGCTCAGCACCTTCGAGCCGCTGACCAGCATCGCCGTCGGCCTGGCCGTTTACGGCGAACCGATGACGCCGCGTCTCGCCGCCGGCATGGCGCTGATCCTGCTGTCGTCCGTGCTCCTCGTGCTGGGCAGGAGCCGGGCGCGAAGCGCCGGAGACGGAGTGAAAAAGAGTTTGTCCTGAAAGGTCTTCCGCGCCGCCTTTGGCGCGGAAACGAAAAGAGCCGGGCTTTTGCCGCCGGCCGGCGTCGGCCGCGCGGCGGAGAGCGAAAGCAAAAAAATGTCGGCGATCGTTAAGAAAACTGTTGATTCGTGGAGAGTCCGTGATAAAATTAACTATATTCGTCTGAAATTCTTTGAGACAAAAAATTTCCCGGCGGGCTTTCCAAGCCCGCCAGGTGATGTTTTCGAAATAAACTCTCGAGGAGGATGTTGTTGATGGAAAAACGTACCAAGGTCTGCGCTTCCGCTCTGGTGCCGGACATTTGCGGGGGGAGAGGGACGCCCCTCGCCGAAAAACGCCCGTCGCCCGTCCTGAAAGGCGGCGCGCTGGCCGCCGTGGCGCTGGGATTGATGCTGATGAAGGCCGCGCCGGGCGCGGCGGCGCCAAAGGATATTGTTGAAAAAGGCGCTCAAGAAATTGCCTACGACATCAGCCCCGCCAACGACGGGACGAACATCGCCGTGGGCAAAAACGCCAAAGTCTTCATCGGCGGCGGCACGCAGGAAGCCATGCTTTCGTTTGGGGAGACGGTGGCCTATACTTTTACGAGTATGCACATCCATGACAATGCCAATGCCAAAAAGAATTTGCCGGAAGGCATTGCCGTCGGTACAAACACCTATGCCCGCACCGGCTCCATCCAGATCGGCGCGCACACGCTGGAGACGAAGAATATCGCGATCGGCGACACGACGGCGGATAAGCTGCGCCAGTTCGGCGTGGCCTCTACCACGTTGGGCACGAATTCCTATACCGGCGGCGGTTTCGCCACGACCCTTGGCAGTTACAACGTACAGAGCAGTCCGTATGAGGCGAGCGGTTTCCTGGATACGTTGACGAATTCTACCAAGAATGCCTTTTCTACGGTCGTCGGCACGTTGAATTCGAATGAATCGATGAGCGGTTCCTCTAACAGCGGCGTGGCCAACGTGATCAACGGCGCTGCCAATAAGGTGACCAACAGCAATGGGGCCATTGTGATCGGCGCGGGGAACAGCGTGAAAGATTCCAGAGCAAGCTTTAGTACTTCTGCTTATAGTACGAATTTTGGATCGGTTACGGAAATGCAGAAGGCATTGATGGACGGGGTGGCAGAAAATGCCGGCGGCGCTGTCCTTGCTATCGGCGGCGCCAATGCCGCGGAGTATGCCCAGTCGTCCCAGATGATGGGCGTCGGCAACAAACTGACCGGAACAAGCGGCGCGGTCAGCAAGTACAACCTGCTCGACGGCTACAAGAACACCGCCAGAAACGTAAATCACGTCAGCGTCATCGGCTCCGAGAACACGGTGGAAAACACGGACACGGCGCTTCTCTTGGGCGACAGGCGCAAGCTTTCCGGCGCGCACCGCAGCGTCGTTCTCGGCTCGGCCGACGCCGAGAAAGAACTGAAAGTCGCCGACGCCGTGCTGATCGGCCATAACGCTGACGTGCAAAAAGAGGGCGGCGTGGCCCTCGGCAGCGGCTCCGTAGCCTCTGTCGACAAAGGCGTCGTCGGCTACGATCCTACCCCTGGGGCGGACCACGCCAACGATACGACCGGCGTATGGAAATCCACCGCCGCAGCCGTTTCCGTCGGCGCGGTGACGATCACGGGAGGAACGCCGGTCACCCGCCAGATCACCGGCGTCGCCGCCGGCATCAACGACACCGACGCCGTCAACGTCGCCCAGCTCAAAGCCCTGCTCGGCGCCGGCGGCGGCTCCTGGAATCTCGAT
>NZ_RAWT01000108.1:0-663 GCF_003612005.1 Pyramidobacter sp. CG50-2 | reverse complement strand
TATGGTGCACGCCGGAGTGTCCGTCACCCACCACGGCGAGTCGATGGCCAACGCCGGGCTGACGTGGAAGATCGGCAGGAAGGCAGACAAGGAACAGATCCCCGAACGTTACCGCAAAGGCCCGATGAGCAGCGTCTACGTGATGCAGAAGGAGAACGCCCAGCTGCAGGCGCAGGTGGCGTCAATGGAGAAGACCAACTCCCATCAGGCCGAGGAGATCGCGGAGATGAAAGCTATGCTTACCCGCGAGATCCGTGAACGGGCGGAAATGAAAGCACGCATGGCCGAGCTGGAACGTCTGCTGCGGGCGTCGAAACGGAGATAACGTTTCGGCACGTCGTTCCGATCCCTGGATCGGCACGTATCGGCAATGTAATGTAAAGAGAAAGGACTGCAAAGGAAAGGACCGTAAAGGGAAAGGAAAGGACCGGCAATGCAGAGAGAAAAGGGCGGAGTCTTATTCGCTCCGCCCTTTCTTCTTGTTCGTTTTTTATCTGTTTCTGTTTATTTTCTATCAATTTGCCATTTATCTTCCCATTCATTCGAGGAGGTTTTTTCAGTGAAGTGCGTGACGAAAATGAAGCGTGTGATGAAATCGATAATTTCCCTGGCGATGTTCGCGTCGCTGTCCGCGGCGGTGTTCGCCACGGAGATCGCCGTGGT
>NZ_RAWT01000034.1:0-29753 GCF_003612005.1 Pyramidobacter sp. CG50-2 | reverse complement strand
TTTTGTGACAATGTCATTCGCTCCTGTTTCATGAACGGTATTATCTCAGAGTGACATTTTCTTGGAACAGTTATGGGTGACTTTATCACTGAACAACAGATTCCGGCGGATGGTTGAATTCTGAATCGGGTTTTGATAAACTGAAAGCAAATATAATAAGAGTATATATGGAAGCTTATAGGCTCAGAATGTTCCTTCTCTAAAAATAAAAACAGGAGAAACAGTGATGTACCAATTCAGAGACCCGATCCATGGTTTTATTGACATTTCCGACGATGAACTGAAAATTATAGATTCCGCTTCTTTTCAGCGTCTCCGAAACATACGCCAGTTGGCGACCACGTATTTGGTATATCATGGAGCCGAACATTCCCGTTTTGGACATTCTATCGGCGTGATGCACCTGACTTCGCGAGTTTTCGATTCCGTGACGCGAAAAGTGCCGAATCTCTTTTCTGACGACGAAGAGGAAAACGCACATAAAACAGCATGGTACCGTCAGTTGCTGCGGCTTATCGGCTTGACCCACGATTTGGGGCACGCACCCTTTTCTCACGTATCGGAAGAGCTGTTCGAGCCCGGCAAGGAGCATGAGGATTTTACAAAGCTTGTGATCTGTGGGACGGAAATTTCGGGGTACATCCGCGAGATCGGCGCGAAATTCAAAAAGCAGCACGGTGACCGTTATGATATAACACCGGAACTTGTGTGGATGATCTACGAGGGAAAAGATATTCTGAACGAAGAATTCATTGTTCCGGATTTCTTTTTTTTGAAAAATTTCATGGACGGCGAACTCGATTGTGACAAGATGGATTACCTGCTGCGCGACTCTTTGTATTGCGGCGTTACGTACGGCACTTACGATCTGGACAGGTTCATATCGACCCTGACGGCGTATAAACAGAATAATCAGCTTCAGCTCGCCATCGAAAGGGGCGGCGTTCAGGCTCTTGAAGAATTTATACTCGCCAGGTATTTCATGTTTATCCAGGTTTATTTCCATAAGACGCGCCGTTATTTGGACAAGGTTCTTGTTAAGAGTTTGAAAGCTGTCTTGCCGGGAGGAAAATATCCCGACGACGTTTCAGAATACCTGAGATGGAATGACGCGCGAATACTCGATCTGATTGCGAGATCGGAAGATAGCGACGTCGTGCCCTTTAAGAACCGGGGGATCATGACCTGTGTATTTGAATCCAAAACCCATGCCGACCAGGCCGATAAACAGAACACAAAGCTGATCTTTAATCAGCTAAAAAGGAAGTACGGCGGTCGCGTGCTCTATGACAGCGTCGATAAAGCGGCGCACAGACTAGCGCCGGCACTATTGGCCCCACAGGATGACAGCGGTAGGGGAATCATGATCCTTGACGAGGGGACGGGAGATGTCAAAAACATTATGGAGGAGTCCATTATTTTGGAGTCCATTGTAAAACCGATCAGCATCAATCGGATCTATGCAGATAAAAATATAGCTGCTGAGGTTAGGAAGGAAATACAAAAGATTCGAAGCGAGTAAATAATGTGAAATGGAGGGGAGCCCATGGTTAACGAAGCGGCTGTCGTAAAAATCATCGACAGGATTTCTTGTAAGAGCGAAAATCCCTGCAAAAAAAAGCTCCAGAAAATCGTATTCCTTGTTGAAATGAAAGGAATAGATGTCGGCTGTGATTACGGCATTCATTTCTATGGGCCTTACAGTGCGGATCTCGATTTTGCGGTCAGGGAACTGAGCGATGAAGGTATTTTGAAGATCGACTATACGCCGACAGAGCACCGGATTTCCGTGAGAAAGAGTTCATTTGGCAACGACTATAACGATGAAACCGTTAACGAAATCGTCGACGAGTTTGCTAAAGAAACGCCCAGCAGGCTTGAACTGATCGCAACGGCGCTTTATGTTTACCTTCAGGTACATAAAAATCCTCAAAAGATCTCGGCCGGCGTCAAAAAGATCAAGGGGAGCAAATATTCTGACGAGGAGATTGACGCCGCGATTGAACGGCTGAAATCCACGGGTTATATTACTGCGGCGTGAGAGGGAAAATACGCCGTCGGCGCAGTTTCGTTCCGGAGTGGCTGACGAAACCGAGCCGACGTTTTTTTGCGCCGGGCGGAAAAAAAGAGGCGCTTGACAGATCGAAAAAATAGAATTAGAATAATTCTAGAAAAGAGGCGAGGCCATGACAAAATACGCTCGGGGAATTCTCGACATCGTGAACGCTTCGCGCAGCCACCTGACGGCGGAACAGATTTTCTGGGAGCTGAAAAAGACGCAGCCGAAGGTCGTTCTGGCGACGGTGTACAACAATCTCAACGCGCTCTGCGCGCAAAAGCTGATCCGCCGCGTTCACGTCGAGGGGTCGCCGGAGCGTTACGACCGGATCGAGAAGCACGATCATCTGATCTGCCAGAAATGCGGCAAACTGGCGGACGTGACGCTGGCCGACCTGACCGGGGGGCTGGAAGAGCAGCTGGGGGAACGTGTCACGTCCTATGACCTCAAAGTCTTTTACGTCTGCCCCGAATGCCGCCGCAAGGCGGAGGGGACGGCGCCGTAAGCGCGTGTGTGGGAAGGCTGGCGGTCCTGCCGGCAGCCAGGGGGAAATTTTCCTCCGTCCGGGGGGGACGGAGGAAGACATGTTTTGAAAAGATCAGGGGGATCATTGGAAATGGCGCAGAACAAGTATGAAGGCACCCAGACGCTCAAGAACCTGCAGGCGGCGTTCGCCGGCGAATCGCAGGCGCGCAACAAGTACACCTATTTCGCCTCGGTCGCCAGGAAGGAAGGTTACGAGCAGATCTCGGCGCTGTTCCAGAAGACGGCCGACAACGAGAAGGAGCACGCCAAGATGTGGTTCAAGGAGCTGGACGGCATCGGCGACACCAAGGCCAATCTGGCCGCGGCCGCCGCGGGGGAGAACTACGAGTGGACCGACATGTACGACGGCTTCGCCAGGACCGCGGAGGAAGAGGGGTTCCCCGCGCTGGCCGCCAAGTTCCGCCTTGTCGCTGCCATCGAAAAGCATCACGAGGAGCGCTACCGCGCCCTGCTCAAGAACGTGGAAAGCGGCGAGGTCTTCCAGAGGGGGGAAGTGAAGATCTGGGAGTGCCGCAACTGCGGCCACATCGTCGTCGGCGTCAAGGCGCCCGCCGTGTGCCCCGCCTGCGCCCATCCGCAGAGCTACTTCGAGATCCACGCCGAGAACTACTAGGGAAAAGGCGGAAAAGTGAAAACGGCCGGAAGCTGACGAACGCCCATTCGTCGGCTTCCGGCCGTTTTTTGTTCCGCGTGGAACGCGGGTGTTTCAGCACGCGAGCGCGCTCATGCGGAACAGCCCGTCGCCGAGGCGCTGCGCGCGGATCACGAAGTCGAAGCGGTCCGCGTCGACGCACATCCAGAAGTCGTCCTCGGGGAACACGTCCTGCCGGGCGGGATCGAAGAACTTCCGCCCCTCCGGGTCGGCGCGCACGGCGGCCAGTTCGCGTTCCATGTCCAGCGTTTCCCCCCTGAGCCGCGCCGCGATGCAGCGCGCGCACAGGCGGTCTTCCGGCGTGCCGGAAACGCCCGCCAGGCCCATCGCCACCAGCGACACCCGCTCGGGATCGCGGCTGCGGATATAGCGCGCGGTGGCCGCGGCGTTGACGAGGCTGCCGGCCACGATCTCGGCCGCGCCGGAAGCGGCCGCCAGCCCCTGCGTGCCGGCGCTGGTGGTGTGGATCACGGTCTTTCCGCGAAAATCCGCGCCGCGCGTCTGCGACGGCGAGTTGCCGAAGTCGAACCCCGGCAGGATCGCGCCGCCGCGCTCGCCGATCAGCACGGCGCCGGGATGTTCTGCTTTGAGGCGCCGGGCTTCGGATTCCGCGCCGACGGCGAAGATCGACGCCGCGCCGCGCGCGAACAGCCAGGCTTCCAGCGAAAAAGCGCGGAACACGTCGATGACGACCGTCAGCCCGCGGGCCCGCCGCGCGCCGTCGAGCAGTTCGAGAATTTGTATGTCCATCGGATCCCCCGCTTTCGTGGGATTGCGCCGCGTGAATCTCTTCCGGGAGCGCTTCCCGTCCATTATATGATGAACGGCGCCGTCTGGGAATGGGGCTTTTGGGACGGGCGACGTACTCCGCGCCGAAAACCGTCCGGCGAAAACGCGGGCCGCCGCGTTTCTCGCTCTGGAGTAACGGCGCTGCGGCATAAAAACGGGGCAGGGCCTTTCAATTTCGTTGTTTTTTTGTATGATGATGCTGAGACGCGGGCGAATTTGCCTTCAAGGAAAGGGGGAACATCATGTGAAAACGCTTGGAGCTCCGCAGGCGGTGACGGTGCGGCAGATCGCGCGGCTGCACAATTTCAAGAAATACACGCGCCTTGTCGCCGGCGAGAAAGGGCTCGACCGCACGGTAGCATATACCACTGTCTGGGAATCGCCGGAACTGGCGAGCCGCCTCGAAGGGCAGGAGTTTGTCTTCAGCGTGGGCTATTTGGCGCGAACCAATCCGCCTCTGGCGCTGGAAGGTTTTCGGGCGTTGACGAACGTTGTATCGGCGATGGGGTTCAAACTCGGGCCGCATATCGACAAAATCCCCGCTGAGTTCATCAAGATCGCCGACGAGAAAAACGTCCCTCTGTTCGAGATTCGCGCAGACTGTCAGTTCAGGTGGCTCATCCAGTCCATCATGGCCGAGATCAATCTCTACCAGGCCAGCGTTTTGATGGAGGTGAACCAGTATTTTCACGACCTCTACGAACTGGCGATGAAAGACAGCCGGGATTCCGTCCTTTTGTCGCAGCTCTCCGAGCGGATTCGCGCGCTCTGCTTTCTTCTTCCTCCCGACTTGCAGGGGCCCATATGGCCGCAAAAACGGCAGATCGGGCGAGCTGAAAACACGCTTTTGCAGGGAGCGCACGAAGTCTTTCGCAAGGCCTGCGTGACGCAGGGAGAGTTTCATGAACCTCCGTGGCATATCTTCCCGCTGACAGGCAAGAACTATTGTCTTGGTTATCTGGTCGTGCATCATAAGCCGGCTCTGGGCGACAAGGAACGTTTGATGATCCAACAGCTGCAGATGAGACTGACGATGAAGTGGAACGAGCGCTTCGAGGATACGCGCCGGACGCTGATGAGCCTGTGGAACAGCCTGCTCTACAATCCCAAAGATAAAAGAGAGTTCATCAGCCATACGCTGGAACGTTGCGGACTGGACGCCGAACAAGCGTTCCGCGTGCTGGTGTTCTCGGCCCGTCCGGGACTGGACGAGGCGTTTCGGCGGGGAGCGCAGTTTACCATGGGGAGCCTTGGACGTCTGATCCCGCATAAGATATTGCTCTGGGTGACCCCATCGGAATGCGTGCTGCTGTGTTCGTCGACCGGCGGGCAGAAACTGCCTCAGTATATGATCAAGGCCAAAGAACTGCTGGCCCCCGATCCATCGGCCGTTTTATCGGTCGGACCGTCGGTAAGGAGGATCGAAGAGATCCGCGACAGCTACCGTATGGCGAAAAACTGTTTCCGCGCGGTCTGCAGCCGATATGACAGGCCGGAATCGCTCCTTTGCTGTGACGATTGGCTCTTCGAACTGTCCCAGATCGAAGGGGCGGATACGCTGGAGAGCCGCCTGCTCGTGAAGAAAGTTCTTGATCCTCTGCTTCGGTATGACCGCGACCACGGCAATACCGCTTTTCAGGATACGTTGAGGGCAATGAACCGAACGGAGAACCTCAGCGAGGCTGCAGGGGTTCTTCACGTGCATGAAAACACGCTTCGTTACCGCGTGCAGCGCATGAAGGATTTGACGGGGCTCGATTTGTTCCGCTACAGAGACCGGGCGATGCTGGCCCGCGCGCTGTTCTGTTTTGAAATGAGCCGAGAATGACCGACGTTCATTTCAGACGATGAAGACAGCCTTTGAAAACAGGAGAGATTACTTTCATTTTTTTACCTATGATGTGCGTCTGGTATTCTTGAGATGGTAATTAAAGAGGTCACTTCGGTTTATTCTCGAAGTGACCTCTTGTTGTTTTTTACAAAATTTGTTTATTATTTCTGTTTGTTTGAATAAAGACTGCAGTTGTGTTTTCTATTAATATTAAACCAGCTATCTAAGTAATGAAATGAGTATGGGTCATGTAGAAAGAAAGCGGTAAGCGTACCATAAAATTGTTTGTGGCTCTGCTTTGAGTATCTTGGAGAGAGAAAATGTTTGTCGGTTTTGTTGATTAAATATGAATTATAGTATTATTTGTAGCGCCAAGAAGTCTCTCTCGCTAAATGGCTGATTTCCCGATGACGATGAACAGCGAAGCTTTTGGTTTTGAAGGATGTCACGAGGTGTGAAAGAACTCTCAAACGAGAGGCGAGTTTGTCCTGCATCACCATAAAGCGCATTCTTTGCAGGGGGCCATAAATCATAAGTCTTGGAAAGGAGTTGGAGCGAAGATGACTGGCAAGTTGTTTCCGCGGAGTTTTAAGACGGAATATCTCACGGCGGTCCAAGGCGAGGGTATTTATATTTATGACAAGGAAGGAAAGAAATATCTGGATGGATGCAGCGGAGCTCTGATCTGCAATTTGGGACACTGCAACGAAGAAGTTATCGAAGCTGTAGTGGCGCAAATGCACAAAATAGAGTTCGCCCACACGTCACGCTGGCGTCTGGACAGCGTCTCGGAGGCGGCAGAAGAAATGGCTTCGCTGGCACCGGAGGGTATGGAGTATGTGTGGTTTACCTGCGGAGGTTCCGAGGCTATCGAGGCGGCAGTCAAGCTAGCGCGCCAATACTACATCGAACGGGACGGAGGGTACTCCAGCAAGTCGACGATAATATCTCGGTGGAACGCTTATCACGGGAGTACTCTGGGCACTATGGCCATCGGCGGCTCAATTCCCAGGCGGCGCATCTACGCCCCTCTCTTCAAAGAGAATCCCCATATTGTGCCTCACTATTGCTACCGCTGTCCTTTCGGTCTGGCGCATCCTTCCTGCGATATGCGCTGTGCCCGTCAGCTCGAGGAGGTCATCAAGCGCGTAGGCCCCGGCAATGTCATGGCGTTTATTGCTGAGCCTATCGTGGGCTCCTCTGTGGGGGCCTTGGTGCCGCCGGGCGAATATTGGCCTTTGGTGCGCGAGATCTGTACCAAATATGACATTTTGCTTATTGCCGACGAAGTGATGACGGGCATGGGACGCACGGGGAAAAATTTCTGCGTCAATCACTGGGGAGTGAAGCCCGACATCATTGCGACCGCAAAAGGCATGGCGGCAGGTTACATTCCTACCGGCGGCGTGATTGCCTCGAACTGGATTGCTGAAGAGATCCAGAAAGGTACCGGGGCTTTTACTCATGGACACACCTACACGGGTAATCCGTTGAGCGGAGCTGCCACTGCGGCCGTGATCAAGTACATGAAGAAACATAAGCTTGTGGAGAACGTAGCTACATTGGGGATCAAATTTGGCGAGGGGCTCAAGAAAATTGGCGAAAGCAATCCTATCGTGGGCGATGTCCGCGGCAAAGGTTTCATGTGGGGCTTTGAACTGGTTCAGGACAAGGCTGCAAAGACGCCGTTTGCAAAGAATGTCGGCGCTGCTAACGTGGCAATGAAAGAATGCCTTGCCCGCGGGCTGGTCATCTATCCCGGCGGTGGCATGGTCGACTACATTGACGGCGACAATTTCCTGGTAGCTCCGCCGCTGATCACCACGTCAGAGCAGATTGACGAGCTGCTTGAAAAACTTGAAATGGGACTTGCGGCCGCCGCAGCGAAGCTGGCATAGCTAAAGTCTTTCCCAGCGCCGAAAGGAATCGGGGAAGATGTCTTATACTATTTCTCAATTAAAATGCCGAATACAGAGGCGCTGCGGGGGAGATTCACAAAGCGAGCTGCGGTCGAAATAGTCCTGAGCGACTGAACTCCCCCGCAGCGCCCAGAAAACTATGCTAATACTTTCTATCAAGGATTAGTCTTATGCACAAGAGACAAGAGGCATTTTTTTGCGCTTGATGGTCCATGAGTTCGAGAGTATCGTCCATTTATTCCATTTTTGAAGGAGGCATACTATCCATGAGAAAGACGAAGATTACGTTGATGGCGTGTGCATTGTTTTTTGCCATCGTAAATTCTGCCCTCGCTCTTGACTTCGTCACCATTGGCTCCGGCGGCGTGGGCGGCACGTATTATCCACTGGGCGGTTCCATGGCGGAGATCTTGAACAACGCCAAAATTGACGTAAAAGCGACTTCCCGGGCCACTTCAGCCTCTCGCGAAAACTGCCGCCTGCTGGCTCGCGACGCCGTGCAGATAGGTATGGTTATGGGCTCCACGCTGTGGCAGGCCTATACGGGCACTGAAGCCTTCGAAAAGGATGGCAAGCTGGATCTCTACATCCTCATGAATATGTACGCGGCCCCCCAGCATATTGTTACTACCGGCAGGACGGGCATCAAAACCTTCGAAGACCTGAGAGGCAAGAGGGTCTCTGTAGGTGCCCCCGGCGGCGGAGATCAGGTGTTGACCAACCTCATTCTTGCAGCGGCTGGATGGGATCCAGAGAAGGATATCAAGCGGGAGCAGCTGACCCAACCCGAGGGCGCTACCGCTTTGGTAGATGGCAACATCGATGCGGTATTCTGGAACTTCGCGGCTCCCGGTTCGGCGGTGCTCGAAGTGGCAGCGGTACGCGACGTAGTATTGATTCCGATTCCTGAGGACGTGGTCAAGAAAGTATGCGAGGCGAATCCTTTCCTGTTTTCTTACACTATTGACAAGAATATATACAATCAGGCAGAAGACTGCCTGACCGTGGCAGATGGCAACTTCCTGGTGGTCAACGGCAAAATGAAGGAAGACCTCTCCTATCGTCTCGTCAAGACCATCGTGGAAAACCGCGAGGCTTTTAAAAAGGTAACGACCCAGGCGGAGCACTTCAATCCCAAAGAGGCCAGCGTGGGTATCATTCGCTTCGCTTCTGGCGCCGTAAAGTATTTCAAAGAGCAGGGGTTTGACACTCTCAAATAAAACGTGCCAGCCTTCGCAAGTGAGCAAGATTCGGTGTCCCGGAAGGGGGCTGGAAAACTCTCCCGGCCCCCTCTTAATTTTTTAAGGAGGCATTTCATGGTAGAACCGCGTTTGCAGGAGAGGGAGTCTCAAATCGATCCTCCAAAGGCCGAGAGGGTAAAAATAGACAACCCCGAGGAAGCCAAGTTTCGAATTCTGTCGGGCTGGCAAAACTACTTGCTGTGCGGGTTAGCTCTTTGTGCGTCCTGTTTTCACCTTTATACGGCCTATTTTGGCCAGCTTTCGGCCATGTATCAACGAGGGTGGCACTGGATGTTCATCAGCGCCATGCTCTTTTTGCGCTATCCCTGTACGAAGAGTCGCCCCAAGAACAAGGTCGACCTTTGGGATTGGGTGCTGATCGCCCTTTCCATCGCAGGATGCCTCAATATCCTCCTCAATTTTGAGGATATCGCCATGCGCGAGGGAATGGCGATTCCTTCGGATATCTGGATAGGCACAATCATGACGCTGTTGGTGCTTGATGGCGCTCGGCGTTCCATGGGCTGGCCTCTGCCCATCATGGCTGCTGTGGCTTTGGCCTATGCATTTTTTGGCCCCTATTTCCCGGGTATGCTGGCCCACGGGGGGTTTCCCCTGGAGGAAATAGCCCCCTTCCTCTATCTGAGAACCGATGGGATTTTTGGCACTCCCTTAGGCGTATCGGCCTCGTTCATCTTTCTGTTCGTGCTTTTCGGAGCGTTTTTGAACTTGTCCGGAGCCGGGCAATTCTTCATCGATTTGGCCGTAGCGGTAGCGGGACGCAGTCGTGGCGGTTCCGGCAAGGCCGCGGTAATTGCCTCCGGCCTTATGGGCATGGTATCGGGGAGTTCTTGCGCCAATACAGTGACCACCGGCGCTTTTACCATCCCTTTGATGAAACAGTCGGGCTATAAGTCTAATTTCGCAGGGGCTATCGTAGCGGCGGCCTCCACGGGAGGGCAAGTCATGCCACCGGTCATGGGCGCGGCTGCCTTCATCATGGCTCAATTTTTGGGAATCGCTTATTGGGATATCGTGGTGGCGGCAGCCATTCCTGCTACGCTTTACTTCATCTCCATCATTGCCATGGTGCACTTTCGTGCCGGCAAACAACGTATGGCAAGCCTTAATGCCGACGAAGTGCCCAGCATCCTGAAACCCCTTAAGGAAGGATGGTTTCTGCTGGCGCCCATCATCGTACTGGTCATGTTTCTTGGCAAGGGGTTCTCGCCTGTCAAGGCTGTGTTCTGGTCCATCGTGATGCTCATTGTCGTATCCTGGTTCGGCAAGCCTGAACACCGTCTGACGCCTGCCCGGATACTTCAGGCTCTCATTGCGGGAGGTCTCGGCGCAATCGAGGTGGCGGCGGCCTGTGCGTGTTCCGGCATTGTCATAGGCGTGATCTCCATTACTGGCGTGGGACTGGCTTTTTCGTCCTACGTGCTGAGTCTTTCCCGCGGTATCCTGCCGCTGGCGCTATTTCTTACCATGATAGGCTCCATCATACTGGGCATGGGCATCCCAACCACGGCGCAGTATATCATCACCTCTACGTTGGCAGCTCCGGCGCTCTACGAGATGGGAGTTCCGATGATATCGGCCCACTTGTTCTGTCTCTATTTTGGCGTTTTGGCCGATGTGTCGCCTCCTGTGGCGCTCGCTACCTACGCGGCAGCCGGCATAGCGAAGTCAAACCCCATGAAAACGGGTTATACTGCCTTGGTGACTGCGGTGGCAGGTTTTTTGGTTCCCTATATGTTTGTCTACAATCCCTATTTACTGCTCCAGGGTGATATTTGGCACATCATTATCGGTTGCGGTACCGCCTTGGTTGGCATTGTAGGACTTTCAGCGGGCGTCCAAGGTTTTTTGGTTGACGATCTGAACGTTTTGCAGCGAATGGCTCTTGTCTCCGTGCCGTTTTTTATCATCTATCCCACGCTGACCAGCAATGTCATAGGCTGCGCCATTATCGCCACCCTCTTCCTGTGGCAGAAGTACCGCCAGCGTGTAAATCTTGCAGTGGAAAAATAAGGGGTTCTCAAAGATCGGACTAAGGAGGAAGAAATATGGCACGAAATGTGATCAAGCCGGTCATGTCGGCCAATGAAGCCGTTAAAAACGTCAAAGACGGCATGTCCGTCATGATCGGAGGATTCAACTTCGGCGGCGTTCCTTACACGCTCGTCGAAGCGCTTGAAAAAGCCGGCACCGGCGGATTGACCATGATCTCCAACGACACGAGTTACGCCGACGTCGGCCACGGCCGGCTCGTGGCCGCGGGGCAGATCAAAAAAGTCATCGCCTCGCATATCGGCATCAACAAGAAGACCGGCGAGCAGTACAACGCCGGCACGCTCGAACTGGAACTCGTTCCCCAGGGGACTTTCGTCGAGCGCATCCGCGCCGGCGGCTTCGGTCTGGGCGGATTCCTGACGCCTACCGGCGTCGGCACCAAAGTGGAGGAGGGCAAGCAAGTCATTGAAGTGAACGGCAAAAAATATCTGCTCGAACTGCCGCTGCGCGCCGACGTGGCGTTGATCCGGGGCCACAGGGCCGATCGCATGGGCAACCTGACCTATTTCGGCACGAACCGCAACTTCAATCCCACCATGGCCACCGCGGCCGATCTGGTGATTGCCGAAGTCGATTCGATCGTCGACGTGGGCGAGCTCGACCCCGACAACGTCGTGACCCCCGGCATCCTGGTGGATATTCTGGTCGTGAAGGGAGACAACTACTATGCTGCCCGTACTTAACGAAGACGTCGTCCGCAATCGCATCGCCAAACGCATCGCGCTGGAGTTTGAAGACGGCGACGTGGTCAATCTCGGCATCGGCATCCCCACGCTGGTTTCCAACTTTGTGCCCGAAGGGCGCCGCCTCGTCATCCAGACCGAAAACGGCTGTCTCGGCGCCGGCCCCGAACCCGAGCAGAAAGATTACCGCTTCATCGGCGCCGGCGGACGTTTTATCACGCCGCTGCCCGGCTGCTCGTTCTTCGGCAGCGACATGAGCTTCGGCCTGATCCGCGGCGGACACGTCGATGCCACCGTGCTCGGCACGCTGGAAGTCGATCAGGAAGGCAATCTCGCCAACTGGATCATCCCCGGCAAACTGCTGCCCGGCATGGGCGGCGCGATGGATCTCGTCGTCGGCGCCAAACGCGTTATCGTCGCCACCACCCACTGCGATAAAAAAGGCCATCCCAAGATCCTCAAAAAGTGCCGCCTGCCCCTGACGGCAGTAGGCGTGGTTTCCCTGATCGTCACGGAGTTCGCCGTGTTCTCCATCGAGGACGGCACGATGACCTTGCTGGAGATCGCGCCCGAAGTGACCAAGGAAGACGTTCGCTCTCACACCGAAGCGAACTATGTCGAGGCTGAAAATATCACGCAGATGAAAGGCACGGAAGTGTCAGAAACGGAGGCGGTGAAATAAAATGAGCAACCCTGTCATTATCAGCGCAGCGCGTACGGCCGGGGGAAAGTTCGGCGGCACGCTTTCCAAGCTGAGCGGCCCCGAGTTGGGAGCCGTCGCACTGAAAGCGGCCGTTCAGCGTGCCGGCGTCAAAGGCGAGGACGTCGACGAGGTGATCCTCGGCACCGGCTGGCAGGCCGGCGTCGGCGCCAACCCCGCCCGTATCGCCATGTACGGCGCCGGCATCCCCAGCTCCGTTCCCGCGTTCACCGTGAACATCCGCTGCGGTTCCGGCCTGCGCGCCATCATGCTGGCGGCCGACCGCATCCGCCTCGGCGACGCCAAAGTCATCGTCGCCGGCGGCATGGAGAGCGCCTCGAACGTCCCCTACCTTTTGCCCAAGGCGCGCTGGGGCTATCGCATGGGCGAACAGAAAGTCCTCGACGCCCTGCACAAAGACGGCTTCTTCTGCCCCGTCGCTCAGCACCTGATGGGAGAACTCTGCGAAGAAATCGCCGCCGAGTACGAAATCTCGCGCCGGGAACAGGACGAGTTCGCGCTCGCCTCTCATCAAAAGGCCGCCGCCGCGACGGCAGCCGGGCTTTTCAAGAACGAGATCGTCCCCGTCGCTGTCAAGGACAAAAAGATGGGCGAGATCGTCTGCGACACCGACGAGATCTTCCGCACCGATACCTCGCTGGAGAAACTCGCCAAACTCCCTCCCATCTACAAAAAAGACGGCGGCACCATCACCGCCGGCAGCAGTTCGGCCCTGTGCGACAACGGCGCGATCGTCATCGTTGCCGACCGCGAATGGGCGAAAGAACGCGGGCTCAAGCCGCTGGCCGAGATCCTTGGCTACAGCGCCGCAGCGCTCGACGCCGAGCGTTTCCCGCTTGGCCCCGTCGTCGCCATGCCCAAGGCGCTGTCCAAAGCCGGACTGAAACTGAGCGACATGGAACTGATCGAGATCAACGAAGCGTTCGCGGCTCAGGTCATCGCCTGTCACCGCGAAATGCCGTTCGACATGGAAAAGCTGAACGTCCACGGCGGCGCGATCGCCCTCGGTCACCCCATCGGCGCGACCGGCGCCAAGATCGCGACCACGCTGATCAACGCGCTCGGTCAGCGGGGCAAGGAGCTCGGCATCGCTTCCGCCTGCATCGGCGGCGGCCAGGGCGTGGCTATGGTGGTGCGCAGAATCTAATCGATCGGCAGCATGATCATTTTCAAGAGCACCTCTCAAACTCGGTGAGAGGTGCTCTTGAATTCTGCCAGGCTGACGGCGACGGATCGGCTTATCGCAGCTGAGCCTATTTTCGCGAGGCTGCCCGTCTGAGGAACTTACCGCAGGTGAGAACAATACTTTCGCGTTTTTTGTTTGATTTCAGCTTACCACCCGCGCCCCCCGCCGCCTCCGCCGCCTCCGCCGGAAAAGCCGCTGCCGGACGAGCCTCCGAAGCTGCCGCCGGAAGAGGAGCCGGGGGCGCGCGAGGCGGCGCCGAGGCTGGACGAGAAGCCTTTGGAGAAGTCGTTCAGCCCGCGGGAGATATCGCTCGTTCCTCCCCATAAGGTGCCTGCGGCGCCCGAGCGCCAGGCGGGACCGTCGCTCCACGAAGGCTGCCAGGCCGCGGCGGCGAGGACTTTCTCGAAGCGGTTCGCCCACGTTTGGGCGCAGTCCATGGCGACGGCGTAGGGGAGCAGTTCCTCGAAGAGCTGCGGCGTGTCGTCGGGGGCGTTCAGCATCTCCAGGCGCTCCTTTTCCGCGGCCGTGATGAACATTTTCAGTCCCAGCGCCTGTTCGAACTGTTTTCGTCCTTTGTCCGTCCAGAAGATCAGCTTTTTACCCAGCGGCAGTCCCAGCAGCGCCAGCGCTGCGCCCGGGAAGATCAAGGGACGGTCGCTGCTGTGCGCCGCGGCCATCGCCAGCAATGCCGCAACGAGGACGCCCGCCTGCGCCGCAAAGAAGCCCTTCAGGCCGAAGGCGTTCCGCAGCGAGCGCGCGAAGCTTCGCGGCGCGAGCGTGGGCTCTCGCCGCGCATGCCGCAGCGACAGGAGCGCCAGCGCGCCCAAGAGCAGGGCGACGGCTCCCCACTCGGCGGAGACGGCCTCGGTCAGCAGGAACAACGCCCCCGCCGCCGCGCCGGCCAGCAAAGCCGAATAAGCGCGGCGCAGCGGCGTGCGCCGGTCGAGAAAGTTGCCTTCGGCGCGTTTTTGGGCGTCGCCCTTGATCAGTTCGAGCGACTTTTCGAAACGTTTGCGATAGGCGTTGGTCACGTTCAGCGCCTCTTGGGAGGAAGAAGGGAAGAGCGTGTCCATCAGCGCGGCGGGCAATCCGTCGGACGGCGCGCCGCCGGTCTTTTCGAGGCGGTAGCCGCTGCGCCGGTCGCCGCTGATTTTCAGCGCGCCGTTTACCGCTAGGGCGATCAGCTCGGCGCCGAGGCTGGCAAAGTCGTCGGTCCCGCGCGTGAGGCGCCGCGCCAGCGAGGGCGTCATGTCCCTGGGCGCGTGAAAGAGCGGGATCACGGTGATCTCGCCGCTGTGCTCGCCGCGGGCGCGCAGCGCGCCCCAGACGAGGCAGATGGCGGCCAGCGCCGTGCCGGCCCACATCAGCCCTCTGGCAATGGCGTCGCCGTGGGCGGAGACGAAATCCCCGAAGCGCTCGCCGAAGGAAGGCTGCGGCGGCGCGACGACGCCTTTCGGCCACGAATAGACGACGGTCAGTCCTTCGCCGGGCTGCAACGCCCGTGTGGTGACGACAGCGCGGGAATCGTCGAGGCGCGCGCCGTCGCTCGACGTGCTGCCGTAGTGTCCCGCGTACCAGGCGACGCGGTTGAATCCCTCGCCCGCGGTCTTGCCCGGCAGGGCGAGGCGGAATGAGGCGTTCTGAATGGGCAGGTCCCAGTCGTTGCCGGTCACGTTCCAGTACAGTTCGTCGTGGTCGGCGAAAAACCCCAGCTGCTTTGTGGTGCGGTAGGTCAGCGACAGACGGTGGACGCCGGGTGAAAGCGCCCGTTTGGGGTCGCCGATGCGGATAAAACGGCCGCGCCCTTCGTTCGATTCTTTCCACGGCAGTTCGACCCCGTCGACGGAGGTGGACAGCACCTTCAGCCCCACGGCGACGGGACGGCCGTTCTCGTCGCGATAGCGGACGGGGATGCCGCGAATAATGCCGCGGCTGATCTTGACTCCCATGGCGATGAACTCGAGGTCTTCGCGCACGGTCAGCGAAGCGTCTTCGTTGACCGTGGCGCCGACGTCGAAACGGAGGATGCGCTCGCGCCGCGGCGCGCTTCCTGCCGCCTGCACCGCGCCGCTGAGGCAAAGCGCGCCAAGCAGCGCGAGAAGCCGCACAAAGGGAAAACGGCGGGCGCTCATGGCCTAATCCCGGATCTCGACGGCGATAATGTCGTGGTCTGGATGATCCTTGCGCCTCGTGGAGCGGTGGCGGATGCGCGTCTCGGTCTCCTTCACCTCGCCCAGCTTGTCGCGGCCGATGCCGACATAGCCGATGTAGTCGAGATTGTTGTTCCAGTTGTCGAAGCTGTAGCCGTGCCGCAGCCCCAGCAGCGGGAAGCTCACTTCCTTCTGCGGATCGGGGCTGTTGTAGTCGCCGAGGATGAACAGCGGTCCTTCCATGCGGGCGGCAAGCTCGTTGAGTTTTTCCGTCTGCGCGGCGCGCTTGGCAAGGTTGTAGCGCTGGGCGGCTTCGGCGTCGCTCTTGCCGACGGTGGTCATGCTCTTGAGATGGACGGCCGCGAGCGTGTAGATCCTGCCCGAGGCGTTGTCCTTGAAGCGCGCTACCAGCGGCGGGCGGTCGAAGAGCTTGAACTTGCGCCCTTCGAAAATCCCCGTGCGGTTGGCGTAATACAGCTGGGGCGTCCCGACCAGCGTGACCTTGGCCGGGTTCCAGAGGAAGAACAGGTCCTGCGTGCCGTCGGTGTCGTTGCCGAAATATTTCCAGCCCGGCAGCGCCGTGGCGGTGAAAAAGCGCATCGTGGCGTTGCCCTCGATCTCCTGCAGCGCCAGCACGTCGGCGCCGCTGCGGCGGATCGAATCCGCCAGCTCGCGCATGTCCGCGGGCGTGTAGGGCTGGGAGCGGTCTTCGCTGGAACCGCTCATGGTGAAGAATTCGATGTTGAACGTGCCGATCGTCATGGCGAAAACCGGCGTGGCGCTCAGAAGCATGGCGAACGCGGCGGCCAGAGCGCGGCGGAACGTTTTGTTCACGGTGATTCCTCCTTGTGGAAAATTCTGGAATCTATTCTAGCACAGACGGCGTCCGCGGAAGCGTCCGCCTGGAATTTGCCTTAACGCGCGCGGATGGGTATAATTAAAAAAGGTTCCGGGATTTTTCCCGTGAAGTTCATATTGGTTATTCCAAGGAGGCAGCATCACAATGAAAAGCGCAGTCGCAACGACAAAAGCTCCCGGCGCTATCGGTCCCTATTCGCAGGGCATCGCCACCGATTGCATGGTTTACACATCCGGCCAGCTCGGCCTGACGCCCGACGGCAAACTGCCCGAGACGATCGAAGAGCAGGCCAGGCAGTCGCTCGAAAACGTCAAGGCCGTGCTCGAAGCCGCCGGCAGTTCGATGGACAAGGTCGTCAAGACCACCGTCTTCCTCAAGGACATGAACGACTTCGCCGTCATGAACGGCATTTACGCCCAGTACTTCAAGGAGCCGTTCCCCGCCCGCAGCGCCGTGCAGGTCGCCAAACTGCCCAAGGACGGCAAGGTCGAGATCGAGGTCGTGGCCGTCAAGTAACGTCGTGTCGCACGGCTTTGAAACAAAGGGCACAGAGACGCGGAGGAAATTTTTTAACAGAAAGCGCGAGTCTCGACGTCGGCGTGTATTTCGACGTTGAGACTCGCGCTTTTATTTGTCGATATCGATGGTCTTTTGCCTTTTTTTCGTGTTTTAGCGCTTCCGTGGTGGAATTTGTTCCGAATTCAGTACCCCAGCTTTTCGCCGATGATTACCGCCTCCATGTCCATCGACTTTTCCTTTTTCATGTACACGACCAGCGTGTTGCAGATGCGGTCGGGCGACGAGCAGTCGTAGCATCTGTCTCCCCTGGCGGCGCACGGCGTCTTGAAGCCGAAGCGCGAGGCGTTGGTCACCGCCGCCGTGTTGCGGGCGCGGAAGATCGCCGCCTCCAGCGTCGGCTCGATCTTGTCGGCGCTGAAGACGAAATAGACTTTTTCGTGCCCCCAGAGCGAGCCGGCGACGCGGTTGCCTGAACTGTCGATGTTGACCAGTTCACCCGTTTCCGCGGCGGCGTTGACCGACAGCATGAAGACGTCCGCCGTCATGGCCCGGTCCGCCGCGGCTTTGAACTCCGCGCCGGAAAGCGGCGTGGGATCGTAAACGACGTTGCGCTCGCGCAGGCGTTCGGCCAGCCCCATCTCCAGCAGCGTGTGCGAGTCGCCGAAGCCCACCGTTTTGCCGCGCACGCGGGAAGCCAGATAGTCGGCGGCCGCTGCGGCGGCGGCGAAATAGACGGCCTGAAAACGGTTGCGGCGTAAATTGGCGATGAATTTTTCACAGGGCATGGGCTCACCTCCGAAAATTTTTTTGCGGCAGCGCCGACGATGCTTCCATTATAAAAGGATTCGGCCGCAGGGCAAGCCGTTTTTGCATTCTTTTGCGGAAAATGAACCGGCGCGTCGGACGCGGTTAAAAAAATTCTCGACGCGTGGTTTTTATGTTATCATATTCCAGTTGGCTTGTTAAAATTGAATTCGCTCTGCAAGGGGGCATGTCCATGGATAAACGGTTGAAAATCGACGGACTGGCGCTTCGGGCGGCCTGCCGGCGGGAACTGGCGACGTTTTTGAACGTCACCGTCGGCACGCTGCTCATCTGCCTCTGCATCGCCGCGCTGATCGAACCCTACCAGTTCGCCAGCACCGGCGTGACCGGCGTCGGCCTGATCACCAACTACCTCTGGGGGATTTCGCCCGTCTGGGTGCTCACCGGCGGCAACGCGCTGCTGCTTGCCTGGGGTTGGAAAGCCCTGTCGCCGCGCTTCGCGCTCTGGACGCTGTACAACACCCTGCTTACCACCCTGGCGCTGCCGCTGTTCGAGATGTTCCGTTATCCGCTGATCAGCAACACGATCCTGGCCGCGCTGTTCGGCGGCGTCGTCGGCGGCCTCGGCATGGGCATCCTCTTTCGCGAAGGCGCTTCGTCCGGCGGCATGGACGTGGCGGCAGCCGTGGCGAAAAAACGCTGGGGCGTGGACGTCGGCTCGGCGTCGTTCTTCGTCAACGTCGGCATCCTCGTGCTGTCCTTCGTGGCCGTCGATTTCGAGCGCGTCCTCATGGGAGCTTTCAGCCTCTACGTGGAATCCGTCGTCATCGACTGGGTGATCAAATCGTTCGACCGCCGCACGCAGGTCATGGTCATCAGCGCCAAGACCGGCGAGATCACCCGTTTCATCATGGACTCGCTGGAACGCACGGCCACGCTCGTGGCCGCCAAAGGAGCGTATCGCCGCGCTCCCATGGAGATGGTCATGGTCATCCTCACGCGCCGTCAGGCCGTGGAACTGAAGCGCTTCGTGCGCTCCATCGACCCGGCCGCGTTCCTGATCCTCAGCGACGTCTCCGAAGTCGTCGGCGAAGGTTTCAAGAAGTGGGAGTCGTAGCGCCGCCGTTTTCAAAAAAACGACGGCAGACAAAAAACGCGAATATCCGAACATAAGGCAACGCCCGACAGCCGCTGAGCTGCCGGGCGTTTTTCGCGCCGATGTTCCACGTGGAACATCGGCGCGGTCATTTTTATAAGGAAAAGTTTTCCGCCCCGATCAGGAACGGAGACGGGCGGAAGCGTCGTGGCGTCTCAGCGTCTCCACGTGTCGGGCACGAACAGCAGCAGCACGGTGGTGAGTTCCAGGCGGCCGACGAGCATGGCGAAGGCCAGGACCCATTTGCCAGCGGCGGGGACGGAGGCGTAGTTGCTGGCGGGGCCGAAGGCGCCCAGCCCGGGGCCGACGTTGCTGACGCAGGCCAGCGCGCCTGAAAAGGACGAAAGCAGGTCGATGCCGAGAGCGGCCAAAAACAGGCTGACGGCGATGAGGATAACGATGTAGCACACGAAAAACGAGAGCACTGTGCTGACCACTCGGCTCTCCTGCGGCTTGCCGTTGACGCGCACGCAGAGCACGCGGTGCGGCTGGAGCGAGCGGATCATGTCGTTTTTGGCGTGGCGCGCGGCGATCATGAAGCGCACGACCTTGATGCCGCCCGAGGTGGATCCGGCGCAGCCGCCGACGAGCATGATCGCCAGCAGCGCCATCTGGGCGAAGTACGGCCACTGCAGCGTGTCGGTGACCATGAAACCGGTCGTGGTCATCAGCGTTGTGGTCTGGAACGCGGCGTGGCGCAGCGCCTGGCCGAAGGGCATGTCCATGCCGCTTTTCAGCGCCGAGCAGGCGACGGCCGCGGCGACGATCAGGATGATGCGGACGTACCAGCGGAACTCGTCGTCCTTGAAATAGGCGCCGAAGCAGCCGCGCAGGAACAGATAGTGCAGCGAAAAATTCACGCCGGCCAGAAACGTGAACGCGGTGACGACCCACTCGACGGCGGGGCTGCGAAAGTGGGCGATGCTGTCGTTGTAGATGGAGAAGCCGCCGGTGGCGACGGTGGCGAACGCGTGGGTGACGCCCTCGTAGAACGAAGTGCCGCACAGCATCAGCGCGCCGACCTCCAGCGCGGTGAGAAAGATGTAGATCTCCCACAGGATCGCGGCCGTCTGCTGCAGGCGGGGGGTGAGCTTTTCCGGCAGCGGCCCCGGCGATTCGGCCTTGAAAAGCTGCATACCGCCGCCGCCGATGAAGGGCAGGATGGTGAGGCTGAGGACGATGATGCCCATGCCGCCGAGCCAGTGCGTGAGCGCGCGCCAGAGCAGGATGCCGCGGGGATTTCCCTCGATGTTGACGAGGATGGACGCCCCTGTGGTCGTGAAGCCCGACATGGCCTCGAAGAACGCGTCGGTGAAGTTCGCCGTCGTGCCGTGGAGCACGTAAGGCAGCGCGCCGATGACGGAAGCCACGACCCACGAGAAGGAGACGATGGCGAACGCCTCGCGCACGCCGATGTCGCTACGGCCGGGAGCGCTTTTGCGCGAAGGGCGCGTGACCAGCGCCAGCGCGACGCAGGCGGCCAGCGAAAAGACCGCGCAGCGCAGCAGCACGGCGGCGTCGGGCGTGCCGTCGAACCACGCCCAGGCGGCGGGCAGGAACATGCTGCCGGAGACGATCGAACCGATCAGCGAAAGCACGAAAAGGACGACGCGGAAGTTCATGCCTGATCGACCTTGAAGAAACGCATCGCCTCGGGCATCATCTCGGCCATGGCGAAGACGGAGATCACGTCGCCTTCCAGCAGCGTTTCCGCGCCGCCGGGGACGAGGTACTTGCCGCCGCGCTTGATGATGGCGATCAGGATCCCCTTGCGCAGATTCAGATCCATGATGCGCTTGCCGACGGCGGGATTGCCGGGACGCAGCAGGAACTCGAGCATCTCCGCGCCGATGCGGTCGATCAGCGAGAGCATGCCGGCCGAATTGGGATAGCGGATGTAGCGCAGGAACGTGGACGCCAGCGTCTTGTTGGGATTGACGAGCACGTCCACGGGCAGCTTGCCCTCCAGATCTTCGTACACGTCCTTGCGCACGACGGCGATCGTCTTCACGTCTTCCTGCACGTTGGCCAGCGCGGCGATGATCACGTTCATCTCGTCGTTGGACGTGGCGGCCACGACCCCGTTGGCTTTGTCCACGCCGAGCTGGAGCATCAGATCCTTGTCCATGCCGTCGCCGTTGATGACCTTCACGTCGGGGAACTCGCGGGCCAGCCGCGCGCATTTTTCCAGATCTTTTTCGACCAGCGTCGTCTCCACGCGCGGCACGTTGGAGCTGAGCCGGTGCGCCAGATTGGCGCCCAGTTTGCCGCCGCCGACGATGATGACGCGCGACAGCCGTTTGTGATGTTCGACGTCGAACAGCCGCATCAGCGCCGGGACGCGCTCGTGCAGCGTGACGGCGAAGCACAGGTCGCCCTCGCGCGCCGTCCAGTCGCCGGAGGGCACAAAGCCGTCGTCGCCGCGTTCCACGTAGACGATGATGGCTCCCAGTCCCGGATACTTGACGCCCAGCTCGCGCAGGCTCATGCCGCAGATCGGCGAATCGGCCTCGACGCGGAACGCGAAGCTGCCGGCGCGGCCGTTGAACAGCTCCGACGAATGGACGGCGGCGTTGAAGCGCAGCAGCGAAGCGATCTCGCGCGACAGCGAACGCTCCGGCGAGGCCAGCACGTCGATGCCAAGGTCCTCGGCCCAGTCGGGCGTGTCGGTGAATTCCAGATCCCTGACGCGGGCCAGCACCTGCCGCACGCCGGCGCGTTTGCTCAGCCAGCAGGCCATCAGATTCGTCTCGTCGCGATCGGTGCAGGCGATCAGCACGTCCACATTGCCGCCTTTGACGACGCCGGCCTTTTCCAGCACGGCGGGACGCGCGCCGTTGCCGCGGACGACGCTGACGTCCTGTTCCTCTTCGAGGCGGGCGGCGGTCTCGGCGTCGCGTTCGATGATCACCACGTCCCGTCCCTCGGCGGATAGAGTGCGCGCCACCGTGCAGCCCACGTTGCCCGCGCCCACGACCACTATTTTCATGATCTCACGCTCCTGCGCCGCAGCGGAAAAAAACCGCTTTGCGGCGTTCTTTTCGTTTGATTTCGTCTGCAAAAACACATCGATTTAAATTATAGCATAGCGCGGTTGCGGCGATGACTCCGGCGTCGCGGTTCCAAAAAAAATTCCGCCCCCAAAATCATTCCGCCGCGGCGGAATGATTTTGGGGGCGGAACGGAAGGCTACGCCGTCTTCTTTTTCTTGCGCAGCGCCGGCAGCAGAAGCAGGGCGATCAACGCCCACAGCACGAGGCAGAGCGGGCGCGTGAAGAAGATCGCCGGCGAGCCGTTGGAGATCGCCAGCGCGCCGCCGAAGCCCTCTTCCGTGATGCGCCCGAGGATCAGCCCCAGCACCACCGCGCCGAGATCGAACCCCATACGGTGCAGGAAGTAGCCGCCGACGCCGAAAGCCAGCATCGTCCAGACGTCGAACATCATGTTGCGCATCGCGAAGCTGCCCACCACCGAGAGCACGGCGATCGCCGGCACCAGCAGCGAGTTGGGAGCCGTGGAGATGCGCGCGAAAAACGGCGCCAGATAGATGCCGAGGAACAGAAAGACGATATTGGCGAGGAACAGCGAGAGGATGAAGCCGTAGGTGATCGTGCCGTATTTGGTGAACAGCTCCGGCCCGGGGATCAGGTTGTTGATCGTCAGGCCGCCCATCAGGCAGGCCGCCACCGAGTTGCCGGGAATGCCCAGCGTCAGCATCGGCACCAGCGAGCCGCCGACGCAGCCGTTGTTGGCGCTCTCCGAGGCGGCCACGCCCTTCGGGTTGCCGTGACCGAACGTCTCCGGTTCCCTGTCGAGCGACTTGGCCGTGTTGTAGGAGATGAAGGCCGAGATCGTCGCGCCCGCGCCGGGCAGCATGCCGACGATCGTGCCGATGACGCCGCCGCGACAGATTGTGGGATAAAGTCCCTTGGGCATCTTGTTGTCCTTCAGCGTCGAGACGTCGGCCGCCAGTTCCTGCACGATGCTGGCCTCGCCGGTCAGATCGAGCAGCTGGCTGACCGAGAACAGGCCGATCAGCGCGGGGATGTCCTTGATGCCGTCGAACAGCTCCGGCACGCTGCCGGCGAAGCGCGGATAGGCGTCCATCGGGTCCATGCCGACGGCGGCCAGCAGCAGACCGATCACGCCCGAGATCAGCCCCTTGATCAGATTGCCGCTGGTCAGGGTGACGATGCTGGTCAGCCCCATGACGGCGAGCAGAAAATTCTCCGGCGGGCCGAAGCGCAGCGAGAACTTGGCCAGCACCGGAGCCACCAGCAGCAGCGCGAACGTGGAGACGATGCCGCCCCAGAAGCTGGCTACCGTGGCGATCGTGATCGCCACGCCGCCTTTGCCCTTGCGGGTCATCGGATAGCCGTCGAGCGCCGTCGCCGCGGCGGCTGGGGTGCCGGGCGTGGACAGCAAAATCGACGAGATCGCGCCGCCGAACATGCCGCCGGAATAGACGCCGCCCATCAGCGCCAGACCGACGACGGGATTCATGCCGAACGTGACGGGGATCAGCAGCGCCACGGCCATTGTCGCCGTCAGGCCGGGAATGGCGCCGATGATGACGCCGCCCAGCGTGCCCGCGACGATGGCGATCAGCGGCGCGGGAGCGAACAGGCTCAACGCCGCCTCAGTGATCATTTCCATCATCATTCCGCCTCCTTTACAGAAGCGCCAGGGCCGCTTTGGCCTTGGCGAGCGAGCCGGGCACGTCGGCAAACGTGAATTCTTCGAAGATCCCCAGCGGCACCGGCACGCCGAGGAAGCGCACGAACACCCCGTACACCAGCGCCAGCAGCGCGGCCGTGCTGACGATCAGCAGCAGCGGCCGGCGCAGCCCCAGCAGGAGCGCGAGGACGAGCATGTAAACGGCGCTGGCCGCATAAAATCCGACGTATTTGAGCGACAACACATAAACGAGCGTCAGCGCCACCGTGGCGGTAAACGCCCCGGGAGCCTTCACCCACTGCGGTTTGCCGGGATCCACGCCGCGCAGTGACGCGGCGATCAGCAGAGTGCAGAGGATCGCCATCACCGCCAGCAGGAATTTGACGTACTGCGAAGCATGCACGGCGTAGGCCGGAAATTTGAGAACTTCGGAATAGATGGCGCCGGCGAGGACGATCCCCGCGGCGCCGGAAAGAATGCTGACCGTTTTTTTGTTCATCGGAATGCGAACGTCTGCGGCGAAAATTTACCAGGGCGCGACTTCGTAGGCTTTGTCGGTTGCCGCCTGCAGCGCTTCGAGGTACGCCTTGTACTCGTCGCCGTTCATCTCGTTGATCAGCAGCACGCCCTTGGCGGCTGCCTGGAACTCGGGATCGGCGATCGTCTTGGTGAACATCTCGCGGATCTTGGCGAGCGCCTCGGCGTCCATACCGGCGGGAGCCGCGAAGCCACGCGAAGAGTCGGAGACCATCTTGGGATAGCCGAGCTCGGCCGTGCAGGGCACGTCGGGCATCATGTCGCTGCGCTTGCCAGCCATCACGGCCAGGCAGCGCATCTCGCCGGAACGGACCTGCGCCTCGACTTGGGAAACGTTCATGAAACCAACCGTGACGTGTCCGCCCATGACGTTGGCCTTGGCTGCGGACGATCCCTTGGAAGGCACGGGACGCAGCTTGATGCCGAGATCGGCCTCCGCGGCCAGGCGGGCGAAATCGTCGTCGCCGCCGGGACCGGAGGTGGACGCCGTGCAGTTTTCGTTGTTCTTGACGAATTCGGCCAGCCCTTTCAGATCCATGATCGGACTGTTGCCGGGGACGACGATCGCGCCCGGATCGGTGACGAGGTTGCCGACATAGTCGAAGCTTGCCAGCGTGTACTGCGCGCGCTTGGCGGAGACGTGGGCCGTCAGGTGCGGCGTGTAGAGACAGCCGAACGTGTAGCCGTCCTTCTTGGCGTTGGCGATGGCCTGGAATCCGATCTGTCCGCCGGCGCCAGGCAGGTTGTCGATCACCATGGGCGCGCCCAGATACTTCTCGCCGAACTTGGCCAGCAGACGGGCCATCGTGTCGGTGCCGCCGCCCGCCTCTGAGGGGACAATCACGTGCACCGGTTTTTCGGGATAAGCGGCCGCGGCCGCGCCGGCGCAGCCCGCCACAGCGACGAAAGCGAGAACAGCAAACAGTTTCTTCATAAAACGATCACTCCGTTCTTTGGATATGATGTTGGTGAAACAGATCGTTTCTCCATTGTACAATTCAGAGAGTTTTTTTTCAAAGGAAAGTTGACGGAAAAAAGAATTTCTTTGGGGAATCGAAAAACGATTCCGCCTTCGCCGCCTTCGCGGCGGAAAAGCGGCGGCGCTTCTGCATCGGATGAAGCGCCGCCGCTCTTTATATCGAATTGTTGAGGTCGGACGGGGCGAATTACAGATCGAATCGTACCCCTGCCGTCACCTGCCACTGCTGTTGGAAGCGAGCGTTCCAGGAACGTTGTACCTCGAGCCAGCCCTGCGCGTGATCGCTCCAGCGCGTCGCCGCGCCGAGCCCGACGGTGAGCCAATCGTCCCCGTAATCGTCGCTGACGGGTTCGCCGTTGAAGAGGACCGTGATGTCGCCCTTCAGTTCCTTTTCGTACATGACCTTGAGATAGGCATTCCACGGCTTGACCAGAGCCGTCGCGTCGAAACCGACGTTCGCCCCCGCGCGCAGGATCAGGCTGTCGTGGTTCTGCACGTCGATGTTCAGGCCGTTGCTGGCGGTCGCCTGCCAGCCGTGCAGCCGCGTCCAGCTGAGCTGAACCTGCGGCTCGACGTACCAGCCCTGCTTCACGAGCGGATCGCGGTAGAACCTCTGCCCCGCTTCGATCGAGGCAGTGACGCTGCGCGAATTGGCGCTGTCAACGTCGACGGGCATGCCGGCGGTATCCGTCACGTGATAGCTGCCGTCGTTCCAGTTCCACTTGACCAGTCCGTCGAGGTAAAACCCGGCGGCGTTCTGCCAGACGCCGTAGAGGCCGAGGTGGCGTCCTTTGAGACGACCGTCGCCGCTGCCGATGTCGGTGTCCACGCCGCTGAAGCCCGCCATCAGCCCCCACCAGCTGTGACTGCCGTTCGGTCTGGCACTGTGCCAGTCGTGGCCGAACTGGAACGTCCAAGCGTCGGCGTCGAGGGCAGAGAACTTGGGCGCGGCGTCGGCCTTGTAACGCGAGCGTGCAAAACGGAACCAGTTTTCGCCGTCCGATGGATGGTGGCTGAGGCGCAGCTCGCCCATGCGCTGGTTGAGCGTCTGCAACTCCAGGCGGCCGGCTAGGTACTCAGTGGCGCTGATCGTGAACGCGCCTTCGGCCGTGGTGGTGATTTTGGGCTGCGGTTTGGGGCCCGGTTCGGGCTGAGGCACCTTGACGGGGTAGAGATACCAGTCGTCTGCGTTGGTGTCGACGAAGTCGGGATAGGCCGATTCCCTGAGCGCCGAGGCGGCTACCGTCTCGCTGTTGCCGACACGGTAGATGAACGCCCCCAGCTCGACGTCGTGGGTTTCCCTGAAAGTAGCGTTGAAAGGATCCGGGGTTTCCCCCTCTCCCCCTCTGAGATCGGCGCGAGCGTTCACCGTAGGCTGCGGCTCCGGCGGCTCCGGCAGGTTTTCGCTGTGGACGATCTTCAGCGGCTTGTAGGGGCCGGCCGCCGCGCCGTTGTTGGCGAAGTCGATCTTATGGGCTCCCTCGCTGCTCTCCCAGATGTGAAGCAGCGAGCCGCTGCCGGCCGCGATGTCTCCTTTCATCCGGAAGGTGCCGCTACCGGTCAGATGGGCGACGTTCAGCGAGGTCTTCATGCCTTTGAAGGCGTCGGGAGCTGAAGCAGGATCGCGGAAAAACGGATCAGCAGGGTCGGCGCTGCCGCGCAGGTTCACGATGCCGCCGTTCAGATGCAGGGATGTGACTTCGCTGGGGAACACAAGATCTTCGCCGGCGTCTCTTTCGCCGCCCCTAGATGCGACCGTGACGAAGTCCCCGCTCCTGGCTTTGAGTTTCACGTCCCGGACGTTCCATACGGCGCCGTCGCCAAGGGAGACGTCAATCCTCCCTGCCCTTTCGTCGTAATGGAACCAGGAATTGCGCGCCTTGGTATCCTCAAGCGTCCAGCCGTCGAAGTCGTATTCCCCATTGTTAAAATCAAAATTGGTGAGGAAGTCGTTATACATGTCATAATACGGGTTGTGATACCAGGCGCTGCCGGTGACGGCCGTTCCCACCGCGGCTTCGAGGACGATGGAACTGCGCCAGTCTTCCTCGTCCGGGAGTTCGCGGGGACTTCTTTCGTTGAACGGTCGACCAATCCCGTAGGCCCATAAATTACCGGTGACAGCGGCACCGGGGCGGGTGACGATGTCGATTTTACCCCCCTGCCAGGCAAAGATATCGCCCTCCTGGCTGATCACGTTTTTCAGGTCGATGCGCCCCTGCTCGTCGGCGATGGTCTGCCCGAGGATCGTGGTGCTGAAGCCGTCGTTGTCCACGCGAACCGACGCGCCCGTTCCCCCGGCGTAGACGGCCTTTTCAAGAGCCCCCTCGCCGTGGACGATCGACAAATCCCCTCCGGAGAAGAGCGCCTTGGCCGTACCGTCGTCTTCCGTCTCGAGGTACAGCACGGCGTTTCTGTTCAAAACGCCGTACCGTTCCAAAGTTTCATCCGATGAATCGCCGACGTACTGGTCAAAAAACTGTTTTACGCTTTCTTTGTTGGGGCTGGCGCTCAGCGCCGCCTTGCCGTTGAAGGAGGCTTTGACTTGACTGTTCGCGAGGGCTCCCAAGTACAACGCGGCGGCTCCCTTAGCGCTGAGCGTGGACTGCTTGGCGTTTACGTCGAGCGTCAGCGACGTCGGTGCGTTTCCGCCATTTCCATTGCGCCCGACCGAGAGATCGACGGCCCGTCCCACGTACCACATGGACTCTTCGGTGATGAATTCGGCCTTCTCCGCCGGGACTTCGGGCGTGCCGACGGTCAGGCCGATCCGGCCGCCGCGCTTCGCGACCATGGTGCCCGTGGCGGCGACCTCCTGCCTCAGGGCGGCTCCTTTTTGGGTGCGCAGCTCCAGATTGCCGCCCACCGTGACGTCGATCACGGGCAGTGTCGTATCGGCGTCGCGCGCCAGAAGCCATAGACCATAGGAGTTGCGAGGATCCCGACTGGACTCGGAGACGGAGGCAAAATTGCCCTTGACGTTGAAAAGAGTCTCGCTGTTTCCGTCGGTGTTGATCCAGATGCCCGAAGCATAACTGGTAGAACTGCGCGTCTTCAGCGACAGGTTCTTCTCGAAGGTCAAATGCTGCTTTGTCCTGTGTTCGTCCGAACCGTAGTACGAGAAGAGGCGCATGCCGGCCATCTGCCCCTTGGCGTGGTTCGGGTCGTCGTCGGCGGGGGCGAAGGACACGTCGCCCTTGAAGGCGGCTGTGGTGGAAGAGCCACCCTTGTCGTTGATGTAGAGGCCTATGACGTTGGTCGGCCGTTGCCCGTCGTTTTCGCCGTCGGCCGAGGAGTAGTCGATGCGCGTCGTCCCGTCGACAGTCAGCGTAGTCTCGTTCTGGTTTTGATGTGGAACAAACGGACCGATGTTATTATCAATGTAAACGCCCCAGATATCCCTGCTGCCTCCCTTGGCGACGGTGTGGAGCTTCAGGTCGCCCTTGACGTGCAGCGACGAATGGGTGGAGGGGGCGTTTTCGTTGCCGCGGCTGTTGGTCATCCACAGCCCTGCAGCGTGGCGGGAGATGTAACTTTGACTCCCCACCTGATCCGGACGCAGGTTGAGGACGCTCCTGACGGTGACGTTGGCGTCGCCCTCGATGGTCATACTGGCCGTGGCGGCGGGGGAAGGAGCGGCGCCGGGAACGCCCGCGGCGCTGGCGACGATCCCCAGTCCTACCGTAAGACTATTGGAAGATAACCATTGATCCGGATCAAAGGTCCCGCCCCGGTTCGCCTCGTTGGCGATGTCGAGCGCGACGTCTCCGGTGACCTTCAGCGTCGCTGTTCCGTCCTCGGCCAGGGAGTAGAACCCGGCGCCGTTGATCTTGGGATTGTTGGTGTCCTGTGAACCGCTGGCTTGCCTGTTGCCGGTCTCGAGGTTCAACTTTAGCGGCGCGTTAACGCTCAGCAACGAATTTTCGCCCGCTGCCGCGTGAGCCAGCAGTCCCTTGACCAGCGTGCCTTTTGTTACGCCGGCTTGCGACGTGATCGTGAGCTTCGCGCCCTTGTTCACTGTCAGCTGTGCGCCTTCGTGAGCGGCGATACCTGCCCCGTTGGGAATAGGTGTTTCAATCTGCGTATAGGGCTGTGATGAGCTGTCGCCGAAAACGATGTCGGCGTCATCCGCGATCGTGAACGTAATGGGGGCGGGATGCTCTCCTGTTTTGGTAATGCCCGGGCCGCTCTCGGTATCTTTCGTCACTGGCGCCGGGATCGTTACAGCCTCCGCCGGGCGAGCAAAGCCTGCCAAGGTCAAATGTTCCCCCAAATATGACTGCAAAAAAAGCAAGATCACTTTTAAAGCGAATCTTCCCCTGTTGCGTTTTTGAAATTCTTCAAGGTAAATGCAACGCAACATCCGGTACCCCGTTGCATTAAATCTGAATTAAAAGAAGCTTGCATT